>NZ_JBEPEQ010000046.1:0-43083 GCF_040300925.1 Micromonospora sp. NPDC000207 | reverse complement strand
CGGGTGCGTCGTCGGGTGCGGCGCGGGGGGCCGGAGCCGGCACCGGAGCCGGTGCTGTCGGGTCGTGCCACTCCACCTCCAGGACGGTGTCCCCGCTGCGCAGTCGGACCCGGCGCACCGGTCCGGCCAGTTCGGACACCAGGTGTCGGGCCTGCCGACTCAGCTCGGACAGGACCGCCTCGGCGGTGACCTCGCTCATCGGACCCCCACCCCCGTGACCCGGGCCGCCCCGTAGCGGCGGAACCGCTCCCGTCGGCGACGGACCAGGGTGGCCGGCGGTACGTCCAGCAGCGGCGTCAGGTTCGCGGCGACCGCACGACGGAGCAGCTCCGCAGCGACCGCCGGGGCGGACTGGGCGCCCCCCTGCGGTTCCGGCACCACCTCGTCGACGATGCCGAGCCGACACAGGTCCGGGGCGGTCAGCCGCAACGCCCGCGCGGCCTGCGCCGCCGCCGACCGGTCCGGCCAGAGGATCGCGGCGCACCCCTCGGGGCTGATCACCGAGTAGACAGCGTTGCGCAGCATCAACACCCGGTCGGCGACCGCCAACGCCAGCGCCCCGCCGCTGCCGCCCTCCCCGGTCACCACCGCGACGACGGGGATGGGCAGGCAGCTCATCATCAGGATGTTCTCCGCGATCGCGGCGGCCTGGCCGTGTTCCTCGGCTCGTACCCCCGGATCCGCGCCGGGAGTGTCGACCAGGGTGACCACCGGGAGGCCGAGCCGGGCGGCGAGTCGCATCAGCCGCAGGGCCTTGCGGTGACCGGCCGGGCTGGCCATGCCGAAGTTGCGGGCCACCAGCTCGGCTGTGGTGTGTCCCTTCTGGTGGCCGACCACCACCACGTGCCGGCCGTCGAGGCGGGCGAGCCCGCCGACCACCGCCGGGCAGTCCGCGCCGAGCCGGTCACCGTGCAGCTCGACGAAGCCGTCGAAGGCGGCGTCCAGGTAGTCCAGCGTGGTGGGGCGGGCGAGGTGGCGGGCGGCCCGGACCGTGGCCCACGGGTCCTCGTCGGGGCCCGCGACGGCGGTGCCGCCGGACTCCGGGACGGCGGACGGGGTCCCGGCCGACGGCGTCTGGGGGCGGGGGGCGGTGGTGGCCGGTGGCGGCAGGGTCGGCGGCCGACCGGCCGCCGCGGCGGCGAGCACCGAGGCCAGCCGACCGCGCAGCACCCGCCGGGGCACCACCATGTCGACCTGACCGTGCCGGAGCAGGAAGTCGGCGGTCTGGAACCCCTCGGGCAGGGCCCGCCCGGTGACCTGTCGGATCACCCGGGGACCGGCGAAGCCCATCCGGGCACCCGCCTCGGCGAGGACCAGGTCGGTGTTCGTGGCGAAGGAGGCGGCCACCCCGCCGTAGGTGGGGTCGGTGAGGACGCTGACGGTGAGGATCCCCGCCTCGCGCAGGGCGGCCACCGCCTGGCTGACGGTGGCCATCTGCATCAGCGACAGGGCACCCTCCTGCATCCGGGCCCCGCCGGAGGCGGTCACCAGCACCAGCGGGATCCGCTCGTCGAGCGCCCGCTCGGCGCTGCGGGTGATCAGCTCGCCGACCGCACACCCGAGGCTGCCGCCGAGGAACCGGAAGTCCATCACGGCCAGGGCGACCCGGTGTCCGGCGATGGTGGCGGTGCCGCAGACCACCGCCTCGGTGAGACCGGTGCCGGCCCGGGCGGCGGTGAGCCGGTGCGGGTAGGGCAGGACGTCGACGAACCCGATCGGGTCGACGTCGGCCGGCCGGTCGGCCAGGGCGACGAACGAGGCCGGGTCGACGAGTTGCCGGAGCCGGTCCGGCGCACCGAGCCGGGCGTGCGCCCCACACTCGGGACAGACGTCGAGGTTGCGCAGGAGGCGCTTGCGGTAGAGCAGACTGGCACAGCCCGCGCACCGGGACCAGAGCTGCTCCTCGGCGGGCGCGGTGGCGGTCACGGCCGCTCCCAGTGGTAGAACCGCTGGGCCATGGCGTCGCGGGGTCCCTGCCAGGTCGGCAGGTACGGCGAGATGAACGGCCGCAGTCGGGCGCTGACCCGGGTGAACTCCGGGTGGTCCCGGACCGCCTCCACGGCACCGTCGCCCGCCGACTCGGTCTCCAGCAGGTGGACGTAGATGTCGTGCAGCCGGTAGAGGGACCGGTGCCGGACCCCGGCCAGGCGGGGCAGTTCGGTCGCGTCGGACTCGGCGAAGATCTCCGCCACCTGTTCCTCGGCGTCCGGAACCACCTTCGCGATGATCAGCGTACGGTCCATGAGCTGGCACCCCCACGGCACATCGGCGGGTGGCCCGGCGGGCCACGTCGGATCGGTGCCGCCACGATGCGCCGTACGCCGTCACCCCGCCGTCACCGTTGGCCCACCAACCACAATCGGCGGTGACGTTCCGTTGACGCAAGCTATGAACAATCCCTGCCCCAGCTGTGCGGCCGCCGGATGGACTGACACTTTTTCGCTGATCAGAGTGGGTGCGGCAGGTGAACTCGAAGGTCACAAAGCAGACCGAGTCGTTGACTCAGCGTAACCGCGATTGTTAGTGTCGGCACGTCCAACCCGGCGGCCACGGGTCGCCCGTCGCCAACGGCGCAACCTCGACAGCGGTGTCACCCGTCGACCGCTTGTGACACGTCGGGACTGCGGTTCCACTCCAGGGGGGTGCCGTCCGTGACCTCTGAACCACGCCCGCCCGCCCGGGTCGAGCGCGCCCCGGTGGCGCTGCACCTGCTCGGCGGGTTCCGACTGCTGCGGCGGGGGGCACCGGTGGTCGTCCCCCGGGGCCTGCAACGGGTCATCGCCCTGATCGGGCTTCGCCCGGACGCCACCCGGAGCAACCTGGCCGGTCTGCTGTGGCCGGAGGCCGCCGAGGAACGGGCGCTCTCCTCGCTGCGGACCGCCCTGTGGCGGCTGCGCCAGGACCCCTGCTGCCCGCTGATCACGGTGGGCGACACCGTACGCCTCGATTCGAGCGTCCGGGTCGACGTCGACGACCTGGTGCAGACCGCCGCCCGGATCCGCGACGGCGACGACGCCCACCTCGTCGAGGGCGCCCTGGCCGCCGGCCGCCACGACCTGCTCCCCGGCTGGTACGACGACTGGGTGCTGCTGGAACGCGAACGGCTGCGCCAACTGCGTCTGCACATGCTGGAGCAGGTGGCCGCGTACCACCTCGCCGCCGGTCGGCACGGGCAGGCCCTCGACGCCGCCCTGGAGGCGATGTCGGCCGAGCCGTTACGGGAGACACCGCACCGCCTGGTGGTCCGCATCCACCTGGCCGAGGGCAACGCGTACGAGGCGGTGCACGCCTTCTACGTCTACCGCGACCTGCTGCTGCGGGAACTGCGCCTGGAACCCTCGGCCGCGATGTCCGCCCTGCTCGACGACACCCTGGCACCGATCCGACGGGCCAGCCCGGCGGGCGCCGGCCGACCCCGCACCGACCCGGCGAGCCAGGGCGTCCCCCGCCCCCGGTGAGCACGGCGCCCCCCGGAGACCCGGACCGGCACCGGCACCCGACGTCACGACGACCACGCCCGGAGTGACGACCCGGTGACTGAACGTCGGGGAGGGTGAGGGAACAGCTGTCCCAGGTGCCGCCGGCCCGCCCGACGACACCACCGACGGAAGGGATCCCATGAGTCGTCTACTGGTGGTCAGCAGGATCATCCCGGGTTCGGAGGGTCGGGTGGCCCAGATCTTCAGCGAGTCCGACGCGACGGAACTGCCCGCCATGACCGGACTCCGACACCGGTCGCTCTACTGCCTGCACGACCTGTACGTGCACCTGATGGAGACCTCCGACGTCGACCCGGACGCGTTGGCGGCGGCCCGCAACCACCCGCTGTTCCGTGAGGTCAACAAGCGGCTCTCGGCGCACACCTCGCCGTACCTGCCGACCTGGCGGTCCCCGCGTGACGCGATCGCCGGGTGCTTCTACACCTGGGACGCGGACTCGGTGACCACTACCGGCGCCGCCGGCTGACGGCCGAGGAGGGGAACCGCCGTGTCACCCCAACGACTGCGGGTTCTGGTCATCGGTGCCGGCACCGGTGGCATGTGCCTGGCGCACGGGCTGCGCCGGGCCGGCATCGACGTCGCCGTCTACGAACGGCACCGCGACCGCAGCGACGGTCTGCTCAGCTACCGCATCGGGATCGGCCCGACCGGGAACAAGGCGCTGCGCCGATGCCTGTCACCGGAGCTGTTCGACGTCTTCCTCGCCACCTGTGCCCGCTCCCCCCGGTACTTCACCGTCATCAGCGAGCGGCTGCGCGAGACCGCCTCGTTCGAGCTGCGCCCGGACACCGACCCGGTGGAGACCGAACGGTCGGTGGCCCGGATGACCCTGCACCAGGTCCTGCTCACCGGGATGGAGGACGTCGTCCACTTCGGGCGGACCTTCACCCACTACGAACAGCGCGACGACGGGACGGTCACCGCCCACTTCGCCGACGGCTCCACCGCCGTCGGCGACCTGCTGGTCGCCGCCGACGGAACCCACTCGGCGGTACGTCGTCAACACCTGCCGCACGCCGTGACCCGCCCCGCCGGCACCGTCAACATCGCGGTGAAGATCCCGCTGACCGACCACGTCCGGTCGCTGCTACCCGAACGGGTCCGGCAGGGCATCTCCCTGATCTTCGCCAGCGGCGGGATCATGGGGGTGCTGCACGTGATGGAGTTCAAGTGGGACCGCGACGGTCGACTGAGACCGGACCTCGACCCGGCCGACGCCGCCCTGCTGGCCCGGTGGCCGGGGTTGCGCCACGACGCCACCCGCGACTACGTCAACATCGTCATCTGGAGCGCGGACCGCCACTTCCCCGCCGACGTGATGGACCTGCGCGGACCCGCCCTGATCGACCTGGCCCTGCGACTGACCCGGGGCTGGCATCCGGACCTGCGGGACCTGCTCGCCGGCAGCGACCCGCAGAGTGCGATGCCGATCCGGGTGGCCACCTCGGAGCCGATCCCACAGTGGAAGGCCAGCACCGTCACCCTCCTCGGCGACGCCATCCACACGATGACCCCCGGGAGGGGGGTGGGGGCGAACACGGCGCTTCGGGACGCCGCCCTGCTCGTCGGGGAGTTGCGGCAGGTAGCGGCGGGTGACAAGACGCTGCTGGCGGGGGTTGCCGACTACGAGGCGGCGATGCTGCCGTACGGCTACGCCCGGGTCGCCGACTCGTTGTCCCGCAACGGCACCAACGGCGACGATCCGCTGTACCGCCCGGTGGTGGGTCGACTGGCCCTGCTGGGTGCCCGGGGTTACTTCGGTGTCACCAGTCGGATCCCCCGGTTGCGCCGCAGGTTCGTCGACGACTTCTACACCTACCGGGGCGAGAACGACTGACCCTCGCCCCCGTGAGCCGCGCTGTTGCCTGCCCTGCCGGTGTGCGAAGCTGCCCCGAGCTTTCTTCGCGACCCTTCGACCTAGGTGAGGGCGATTTCTCCGTGTCGTTCACTTTCTCGCATCTCCTTCTGTTGATCTTGGCGCTGGCGGCGGGTTTCGCCGGCGGATGGATACTCCGTTCCCGCCGGGCTCCGAACCCGAGCGGGGCGTCCCCGGTGGCCGGTGCCCCGAGTGACCTCGGCACCTCCGGTGCCCAGACGGCCGTGGCGCCCGCCGCCGTGGTCGCCGCCGACCCCGCACCGGCCACCGTCGACGACGAACCCCCGGCGGCCGTCCTCGACCGGGCACCGACCCACGCCACCGACGACGCACCGGCGACCACCGCCACCGGACCGGACACCACCGACGACGCACCGGCGACCACCGCCACCGAAACGGTCACCGCCGCCGACGCACCGGCGACCACCACCGCCGGAACCGTCGTCGGCGACGACGAGTTCGCGGCGCGGACGTCGGCCGAGCCCGCCGTCGCCGGTTCGACCTCGGACGACCCGATCCTCGTCGCGGCGGCCACCACCGGCCTGGTCACCGACACCCCGAAGGCCACCGACGTCGACCCGACGCCGGTCGCCGCCGAGACCGACCCGACCCCGGTCGCGCCCGTCGTCGACGCGGCCGCCTCATCGACCACCGCCGAGGAGACCACCGCCGGGGAGACCACCGAGCCCTCGACGACCGACCGGCCCGAGGTCGTACCGGCCGCCGCCGACGCGGTGCCCGCCGCCCTCGCGCCCCCCGTCGAGGAGAACGCACCTGTCGCCGACGCCCCGGTGACCACCGGGAACGTGGACGAGACGACGACCGACTCGCCGACTCCGGTCCCCCACCCCCGCTCCGCCACGGCGGAGGAGACCGTGACCGAGCAGGACGCACCGGCCCCGGCCGACACGGCGACCGACGCCCCCCTGACCGCCGCGACCACCGACGCGGCGACCGACGGCGCGGCTCCTGCCGCTGCTGCGACCGACGGCGCGGCGACCACCGAGGTGACCGACGGCGGGGCTCCGACCGACGTGGCCACCGACGGCGGGACCCCTGCCGGTGCGGTGACCGGTGACGTGGCGGCGGCCGGTGCGGCGGTCGGCGGTGCGGCGGCCGGAGCGGGCGCGGGTGCGGGTGCGGCGCAGACCGGTTCCGTCGACGACTTCCGGCGGATCCAGGGTGTCGGACCGAAACTGGCCGCCACGTTGCAGGCCGCCGGCATCCGGACCTACCGGCAGCTCGCCGACCTGGACGAAGCCGCCCTCCGGGAGGTCATCCGGACCGCCGGGGTCCGTTCCGCACCGGGGCTGGCCACCTGGCCGCAGCAGGCCGCAGTGCTCGCCGGGGCTCCCGAGGCGGAGCGGATCCTCCCGGTGGCCGACGGGAGCGCCTGACCGCTCGCCTCCGGTGGCTGATCCGTCCCGGCCACCGGTGTGGCGACCCGGGCACCGTTAGCGGTCGACCGCGACTGGGTACATCCCGCCCCACCTGACAACAATCAGCCAACCGGGAGGCAGCCATGCGTCGTGGCCCGTCGCTTTTGGGAATCATCCTCGTGATCTGGCTCGTCATCGGCGCTGTCGCCGCCGGGCAACGGGGCTACTTCAGCGGCAACGACGAGACCAACTGCGCCGAGGTGGGCACCATACTGGTGACCATCGCGGCGGGGCCGCTCAACTACGTCGGCGCCAACCCGCAGGTCGACTGCGAACTGCCCGAGCCGTCTCGGTGAGTCGCACCGTCGGCCCGTACCCCGGGGTGCGGGCCGACGGTCGACCCCCGCGGGCCGGTGAGGCCGGGCGATCCCCCCGATCGACCGGGCCCCACCGGCCCCTGGAACGGTCGTCCCGATCCCCCCGGGTGACCGTTCCACCTCCCCCGTACGCCCGCCCCCCGGCGGACGTCTCGTCGCCCCCGTGCCCCACCACCCCCCACCGGCGGAGCACGGGAACCCCCCGTACCGGCTACTGCAGCAGCGCCCCGAGGGGCGAGAGCAGGAGCCGGCCGAACGCGGCGGCGGTCTCGTCCAACCGCTTCCGCTCGATCTCCCGAGCGTGCTCGTCGTGCCGACACCGCCAGATCTTCTGGGCGTTGCGCCAGGCCACATCGCGGGTGTACTCCACCAGTTCACCCTGGTACCAGTCGTCGAAGTCCCCGTTGAGCATGTCGATGATCAGCTGCCACCGGTCCAGGTAGCCGCGCCGCAGCGACGGGATCTTCTGGGCGAAGATCGCGTTGATCTCCAGGTAGTCACGGTGCTGCTCGCTGGCGTCGACCGGCTCGGACTCCAGGTGGTCGAAGGTGGTGACCAGGGCGAACGGCAGGTCGAAGTTGATGTGGGCGTTGACCCCGGCCGCCGCCGACGGCAGCGGACGCGCATCCGGACCCGACATCCGCTCGAACAGGCACCGCCAGGCCGCCGGGGTGTTCGGGCTCGACTCGGTCCACAGCCGCAGGGCGTCGAAGTAGCGGGTGGCGAACTCGACGTCGAGGCGGGACAGGAAGACCGGGTCGGCGAACCGTCCGTCGTAGAGGCCGTCCAGGACGCACTCGGTGATCACCAGGTACAGCCGGTTGAAGTCGGCCAGCGGGTTGCTGTCGGCCAGCGGAGGCAGCCGTACCAGCATGTCCTGCAACTTGGTCAGGTGGTCGACCACCGCCGGGACGTCCGCCGGATGGTCGGCCAGCAGGTCGACGACGTCCCCGTGGACGGGACCCCACACCGGTACGCTCATAGCTCCTCCACTGGTCCCCGCGGCACCCCCGCGCTGTCGTCGACGTGGCACAGCCTGCCAGCGGGAGACGACCTGTGGATCAGTAGAATGACGTATAAGCAACGACGTACCGCAGGCGTCTGACCGCCCGTCGATCGACCCGGGAGCGACCGGCCGATCAGCACCGCACCGAACGGCCGGTCAGGACGGCTGGCGCAGGAAGATCGCGCTGGCCTGCACCCGGGTCCGCACCTGGAGCTTGTCGAAGATGTGCGACACGTGCACCCCGATGGTCCGCTCGCTGATGAACAGCCGCTGACCGATCTCCTTGTTGGTGAGCCCCTCGGCGACGGCGGCGAGCACCTCCCGCTCCCTGGCGGTCAGGGTCGCCAACTCGTCGCTTGTGGACACCACAGGGGCGGTGCGCCCCCGGGTGGCGGGGACGGTGCGCTCCTCCAGGTCGATGCGGGCCCGTCCGGCGATAGTGGTGATCTCCGAGGTCATCGGCTCCGCGCCCAGCCCGTGCGCCGCGGCGTACGCCTGCCGCAGCAGCTTGCGGGCGGTGGCGGGACGAACCCGGCGGCTCAGCAGCGCCTCGGCCTGACGCAGTCGGCAGTAGGCAGCCGGATAGGGGTGGTTGTCCCGGTCCCACTCGGATGCCGCCCGGCCCCACAGGTCGGCGTCGCTGGCACCCTCGATCCGGCTGATCTCCGCCGCGCACAACGCCAGGAACCCCCCGACCACCCGACGGACCAGCTTGGAGGCGTTCTCGCTGCGTACCGCGACCCGCTCCATCGCCTCCCGGAGTCGACGGACCGCCGTCGGGTCCATCTCCACGGTCCGGCTGGCCTGCGCCTCCGCCTCGGCCCGCAACCCGTGCCAGACCAGGGCGGCGAGGATCGCCACGTCGTCGGAGCGGCTCTCGATGAGCCCGCGTTGGACCGCCTGCCGGGCCACGTCGTGTCGGCCCTGCCACATCGCCAGCCCGGCGCGCAGCGTCAACATCGGCAACACGTGTCGGGCGCCCCCACCGGCGAGCACCGTGGCCACCGCGTCGAGGTCCCGGTCGGCGGCCTCCACCTCCCCGTACCCCACCGACAGTCGGCACCTGGCCAGCAGCAGCTCCACCGCGTCCGCCCCGGAGGGGCGGTGTCGCAGCGCCGCCGCGATCACCTTCTCCGCCTCGGACCACTGCCCCACCCGGAACAGCCCGTTCGTGGCGATCGCCAGCAGCCGGGTCTCGTAGGTGCGGCCCAGCCCCAGCTCGGCGACCCGTTCGGCGCCCCGGCGGGCCACCACCACCCCCTCCTCGATGACGTTGAGCGGCCCGGTCAGCAACTCCGCCAGGTGCAGGTACGCCGTTCCCACATCGGAGGGTCGGCCGGACCGTTCGGCCACCGCCAGCGCCTCCCGCATCACCGCCAGCCCGGCGTCCGGGTCCTCCAGGTACGCGTCGCTGTACCCCAGCGCCGCGCTGGCGCGTACCACCTCCGAGGTGGAGCCGTCGACTCCCGTGCAGAGCGTCAACGCCTCCCGGGCCCGTTGTCCGGCGTCGACGTACCGTCCCATCTGCACCAGCAGTTCGGCGAGGTACGCGGCGGCGGTGGCCCGCTCCCGCGCCGTACACGCCGGGTCCTCCAGGACCAGCCGGTACTCCTGCTCGGCCGGGGCGGACCGACCGGCGGAGGCGAGGTAACGGGCGCGCCGGATCCGCAGCGAACACGACAGCGTCCCGCCCCCGGTGGCGGCCAACTCCTCCAGCAGGGCCAACGCCCGGGCGTGTTCACCGCACTGGTGGGCCGACTCGGCGGCGTGACCGAGCAGGGTCACCCGGTCGACAGCCATCCCGGGGGCCGGCTCGGTGGCCCCGTCGGAGAGCTGCAACGCCAGCGACCAGTGCCGGTGCGCCTCGGCGTACCCGTGCAACCGCTCGGCCTCCTGGGCCGCCGCCACGGCCGCTGGCAACGCCCGCGTCGGCTCTCCCGCCAACCGCCAGTGGTGCGCCAGCCGGGCCTGGTGCAACTCGGCCGGGGCGGTGGTCACCGCCTCGGCGTAACGTCGGTGCAGGACCTGGCGTTCGGCCGGGAGCAACTCGTGGGCGAGGACCTCGGCGACCAGCCGGTGCCGCAGCCGGTAGCCGTCGTCGGAGCTGTCGAGCAGCCGGTGCGCCACCGCCGCCCGGATCGCCTCGATCAGCTCCTCCTCCGGCAGCCGCACGACCCGCGCCAGCAGCCAGTGCTCCACCGGCTCCACACCGGCCGCCACGGCGTGCACCACCTGGTGGGCCGCCTGCGGCAGGGCGTCCACCCGGGCCAGGAAGATCTCCCGCAGGGTGTCCGACAACCCGTCCCGGCCGTCGCGCAGGTCCCGGGCGAGTTCCTCCACCACGAACGGGTTGCCGCCGCTGCGCTGCCACACCTGCTCGGCCGCGTCCGGGCCCAACGGGTGTCCCACCACCGCCGTGGCCAGTTTCTCGGTCGCCGCCCGGTCCAACGGGGCCAGGTCGACCACCCGTACCGACCGCAGTCTGCGCAACTCGGTCAGCACCCGGCGCAGCGGATGCGCCCCCTGCAACGACTCCGCCCGCACCGCCGCCAGCACCGACAGTTGCAGGTCACCCAGGCCCGCCAGCAGGTACAGCAACAACTGGCGGGTGGTCCGGTCCACCCACTGGAGGTCGTCGAGGACCAGCAGCAGCGGACGTCCCTCGGCGATCAGGTGCAGCCCCTGGGAGACGCGCTCCAGCAGTGCACCCGCGCCGTCCGGGCCTCCCTGCTCCTCGGCGAACATCCGCAGCAGGCTGCGGACCGCGGAGGAGGTCCGGGCGGGGGCCACCGCCTCGGCCTCCAGCCGACGCAGCGCCTGCAACAGGGGGTGCAGCGGGGAGGCGTCCCCGATGTCCAGGCATGCCCCGGTGAGCACCACGGCGCCCCTGTCACGCAGGGCCGCGCCCACCTCACGCAGCAGCCGGGTCTTGCCGACCCCGCTCTCCCCGGTGACGAACACCGCGGCGGTGTGCCCCTGGGCGACATCGTCGAGGAGCGCCGAACGCAGCTTGCTCACCTGGTCAGCGCGGCCGACGAGCGGTGCGGACTCCACATCGCGGGCCATGGCACGCAGCCTAGTCACACCCGGGGTCGACCCACTACGGCCTTGTCCCCCTTGTGGTACCTCTCGCGTCGACTTCACGACCGATGGTTGCGCGGAGCCGACATACGTCGTTCTGCCGATCCCCCGTCGGTCGAGGGATGGGAATCTCCTGACGTCGTGTGGAACCACGCGGGGAAGAGGTGGTGGTGATGTCGATGTCAACGATCATCACGGAGACCCGGCCGATGGTGTCGGGGTGGCCGATACCCGAGGAACGACGGACGGTCTCGGTCCTCTTCGCCGACATCGTCGGCTCGACCGCGCTCGTCGACAGGCTGGACCCGGAGGACGTCCGGTCCCTGCAACGGGCCTACTTCGACGCGGTGGCCCGGGTCCTGCACAGATACCACGGCGTTGTCGAGAAGTACGTCGGTGATGCGGTGATGGCGCTGTTCGGTGCCCGCCGCTCCGACGGGTTCGACGCGTACCGGGCGGTCCGGGCGGGTCTGGAGATCCAACGGACCGTCGACGGGCAGTCCCTGGGGGTGGGTACCCCGGTCCGGCTCCGGGTCGGGGTGGCCACCGGAGAGGTCATGGTGGACGTACCGGGAAGCCGGGACGGTCGACACGGCACCGCCAGCGGCGCGGTGATCACCACCGCCGCCCGGCTCCAGGCGTACGCGGCACCGGGTGCCGTGGTCCTCTGCGCCGCCACCCACCGGGCCACCGACGGGCTGCTCGGACAGGCGGCCCTGCCTGCGGTAACTGTGGCCGGTAGGGCGACCCCCCTGGAGATCTGGCGGGCCGAGGACACAGTCACCGTGGCCCCGGCGACGCACCGGGGTCCCCTGGTGGGGAGACGTCGGGAGGTCGCGACCGCCACCGACCGGATCCGACGGGCGCTGCGGGACCGGGCTCCCCGCTGGCTGTCGCTGGTCGGCAGCAGCGGCAGCGGCCGGAGCCGACTCCTGCACGAACTCGTCGCGGCGCTGCCCACCGTCGGCGCGGCACCGGTCACCTGGTGCGTGGCGCACTGCCCGCCGCACACCGGGGCGGCGCTGGCCCCGGTCGCCGACCTGGTCCGCCGGTTCGCCGGGCTGGTCGGCACCGAGTCGCCCGCCCAGGTCAGGCAACGCCTGACCGCCGTCCTCACCGGTCTGGTGCCGGCCCGCCGGCTCCCGTCGGCGGTCCGGGCGTCGGCGAACCTGCTCGCCGCGCCGGACACCTCCGCCGAGGCCGCCGACGGGGTCGCCGCCTGGCAGCAGGTCCTGCTGGGCCTGGCGGCCCGTCAGCCGGTGGTGGTGGCGGTCGACGACGTGGACCGGGCCGATCCCCGGGTCCTCGCCTTCCTGCGGCAGCTGGTCACCACCGCCACCGCCCGGGGGCTGGCGCTGGCGGTGGTGGTCACCCACCAGCCCACCCGCGACGACCTGCGGCCCGGGACACCCGGCCGGGCGGAGCAGATCGGGTTGGCCTCGCTGGGCACCGTGGACACCGGACGGTTGCTGCGTCGGCTGCTGGTCCGCGCCGGTCGGCCCGACCAGCCCGTCGACCGGCTCCTGCCGTTGGTCGCCGGCAATCCCGGGTACGCCGCGGCGTACGTCAGGCTGGCCGTCGAGCGGGGGGCCGGTGACCCGGCGGAGCTGCCGGTGCCCGACGAGGTACGGCGTACGCTGACCGCCCGCATCGACGTCCTCGACGGCGTACACCGGGGGGTCCTGATGGCCGGTGCGACGCTCGGGGTCAGGTTCACGGCGGCGGCGGTGGACCGGGTGCTGGCCTGGCCCGCCGGGCACAGTGGACCGGTGCTGGCCGCGCTGGCCGACCGGGGTCTGCTGGGTCGGCTGCCCCAGGGCGGGTACGCCTTCGTCGAGCCGGTGCTGCGCCGGGTCGCGCTCGACCGGCTGCCCCGGGCGGTACGCGCCGAGTTCGCGGGACGGGCGGCGGCGGGCGAGGCCGCGCCCGGGTGCGACGAGGCGGGCCCGTCGGCCACCTGGTCGACGCCGCTCGTGGTGCCCGCCGGGGTGCCGACCGTCCCCCGTCGACAGGTGGCCCCGACCGCTGCGGCGACAGTGGGCGCACCGGCCGGTGCGGTGGTGGGTGTCCCGGCCGGTGCGGGTGTCCTGCGTCGGTTCCCGCCCACCCCGTCGTCGTCGGGGGCCCGGTCGACGGCGACGCCACCCCGGGCTGCCTGAGCCGACCCCGACGGGACCGACACCGCACCCGGTGGCCGGGTTCAGGCCGTCGGGTCGGCGTGCCCGGGGGTGCCCGTCGCGGTCCGGAGGTCCTCCGGTCGGTCGGCGAGGACCCGGCTGCGCCCCCGGAACTCGGCGACCACCTCACCGTCGCGGGTCACCGTGACGTCGTAGATGCCGCTGCGGCCGTACCGGGTCCGCTCGACCGCCCGGGCGAGCAGGAGGTCTCCGGCGTACGCGGGTCGGACGAAGGTGATCTCCGCCCCGGCCGCCACGGTGACCGGCCCCCGACTGTTGCAGGCCAGCGCGAACGCGGTGTCGGCGAGCAGGAACACGAAACCGCCGTGGGCGATGGCGTGGCCGTTGACCATCGCCGGGGTGACCCGCATCCGGGCCACCGCCACCCCGTCGGCGGCCTCGACGACCTCGATGCCCAGCCCTCGTGACGCCGGGTCGGCGTCGAACATGTCGTGTGCCGCCGTCCGGGCCGTCGACCCCGCGTCGTCGCGGGGTGCGGGCGACGCCGGTGCCCGCTGGTCCGCCCTGTTGCCATCCACCGGTCGTCCCTCCCCGGCGTGACCCCTGCACGTCGGACCGTCCCGGGTACGGTACGCCCCGCCGTCGAGAGGTCCGCCCGCGCGTCGCCCACCCCGTCACGGCAGGAAACCGCACAATGACCCACAGTCATGACGTGATGGTGTGGAAAGGGGACGACCGGTGGCGAATGCAACGGGCCCGACGGTGCCGACACCCCGGCGGTCACCGGCAACCCTCGACCGGCCGGTGCCGGCGGCGACCCGCCGGGAGGATGCGGTCACAGTGGTCCTGGCGGCCTGCCTGGTGGCCGGCGCGCTCGCCGACGGGTGGGCGCACACCAACGTGATCGAGACCATCGAGGGGTTCTTCACCCCGTGGCACGGCCTGCTCTACGCCGGTTTCGCCGCGACCGCCGGGTGGACCTTCTTCCTGGCCTACCGTCGGCGGGCGCACGCCCCCCGGTGGTGGCGCGACGGGTGGCCGGTCGGCTATCGGGTGGGCGCGATCGGTGTCGTCGCGTTCGGGCTCGCCGCGCTCGCCGACATGGTCTGGCACGAGACCCTGGGGGTGGAGGTCGGCCTGGACGCCTCGTTCAGCCCGAGTCACCTGATGTTGGTCTGTGCGGCCCTGCTGATGGTCAGCAGCCCGCTGCGGTCGTGGTGGGCGCAGGGCGGGGCCGGACTGCGGACCCTGACCGGGGTCGGGTCGATGGTCCTCACCGCGATGAACCCGACGATCCTGCTCACCCACTCCTCGGCGTTCCTGACCACGGCGCCGACCCGCCCGATCGACGCACCGAACGGTCCGGTGTCGGCGCTGCTCGGGGTGGACGCCTACCTGGTCACCACGATCCTGCTGGTGGTGCCGTTCCTGCTGTTGCACCGACGCCGGTGCACCCTCGGGGCCGGGGCGGCGGTGGTCGCCGGGGTCGCCCTGTTCGCCCTGGGTATGCACGAGTTCCCGGCCGCCGCCACGGCAGGCGCGGCGGGCGCGGTCGTCGGGGCGGGCCTCGCCGACGTCGTCCTGCACCGGCTCGACGCGGTCCGGGGCCCGGCGGCGGCCCTGCGGCTGCCCCTGGCCGGTGCGGTCTTCGCCGCCCTGGTCTGGGCCGGTCACCTCAGCGGGCTGGCGGTGGCCGACGGGATCCGGTGGACCCCCGAGGTGACCACCGGGATCGTCACCCTCACCGCCGTCTTCGGGGCCGCCCTCGGCGGTCTGGCCGCCCGGCCGGTCCCACCCCGGCAGCCTCGCCCCGACCCGACGGGAGACGGCCCGACCGAGTCCGCCCCGGCGACCGCCGCCACGGCGTGACGGGAGACGGCCCGACCGGGTCCGCCCCGGCGACCGCCGCCACACCGCCGCCACGGCGTGACGGGCGGGGCCGGGGCCCGGCCGCCTCAGCGCATCCGGCGTTCGGGGTGGGCCCGGTTCCAGGCCCGCATCCGGTCCGGATAGCCGGTCCGGGCCGCCTCGTACAGCGGCACCGCGTGCCGGTGCGCGAGCTTCGCCGCCACCCGGGGGTTCCCGGTCCGCCGACGGATCCACTCCCCGTCGTGGGCGATCGCCATGACTGTGGTGTCGGTGGCGGTCGTCTCCGGCTCCAGGTAGAACTCCACCCCCTGCCGACTGGCCACGAACTCCTCCAGCGCGGTCAGGTCCTCCCGGGTCCCCTCACGGTCGAGCTTGGTCGGGATCGTCCCGTCGGAACGGGACCGTCGATTCCACCACGCCATCGCCGACTCCTCTCCTGCGCCTGACCACCCAGTCCAGCACAGCCACCTGTCAGCTTTCTGCGAGCCGGATGGGAGTCCCCTGGACGGCGGGCGGCGCAGGTCACACCGCCGGCAGCCCGAGCGCCTCGTCGATGCGGGCGAGGAGGGCCGCGTCGTCGTCGGGTCCCACGCTGCGCAGCAGGTCGATCGCGGTGGACCGGACCTGACCGATGATCATCGCCAGCGGCAGGGGATGGCCGGGGAGGAAGAGCCGCCCGGCGATCCGGACCGCCTCCAGGGCGGCGGTCTCCGCCCTGGCGCAGCACTCGTCGGCGACGGTCTCCCGACCCTCCAGGTCGGCAGCGATCGCCTCCCCGGCCTCGTGGACCGCCTCGGCGAGCAGCCGGACGGCCGCGCCGAGGTCCGCCGGGACCGGGGCCGGCGTCCGGGTGAGGGTCACCCCGGCACGGGCCAGGACCCGGGCGTTGCGTACGGCGTAGTCGATCTGCCCGATGGAGGCGTCCACGACCCGCAGCCGGCCCCGGTGCCGACGCCGCCGCAGGTGCAGGGCGACCGCCTCACCGGCGGCGAGGACCCCGGTCCGCAGCCGCTCCACCGCCGAGTCCATCCCCCGGGCGCGCTCCAGGGCTGCCTTCGCCGCGACCGGATCGTGGTCGTCGAGGGCGTCGGCCGCCTCGTGCAGGACCGAGGAGAGGTCGGCGAAGGTCTGCCGGAACTCGGCCACCAGCGGGTCGAGCGGGTGCCGTACGGCGGCGAGCTGACTGACGACGAGCGCCACCGCCCCACCGATCAGCGCGTCGACGAAGCGGAACGGGATCAGGTTCTCCCCCGGCGGGTCGATCACCACCAGGTAGAGGGCGGAGACGGCGGCCTGCACCACCGAGACACCCGTAGCCCCGACGGCCACCGCCCCGACGATGGTGAGCAGGATGACGGTGAAGATGGTCAGGGTGTGGCGGGCGCCGAGCGCCTGGATCACCACGTCGGCGACGAGCACTCCGGCGGCGACCCCGATCAGCACCTCCACCGCCCGGCGGGTCCGCTGCCCCCGGGCCTGACCCAGGACGATCAGGGCGGCGGCGGGGGCGAAGAACGGCTGCGGGTGGCCGACCAGGACCGTCGCCAGGATCCAGGCCACCGTCGCGGCCAGGGTGCTCTCCAGCACCTGCGGCCAGCCCCGCCACACCCGCTCGGCGGCCTCCCGGAACCAACTCCACCGGGGCATCGCCACGCCGTCTCCCTCGTCCGCCCCACACCGTTGTGGGTTCCGGCCCTCCATCGTGCTCCCTGGTCGATCGACCGGGGTGGCCAGGGCGGACAAGTGTGACGACGACGGCAGGGACGGCGCCGGACCGGACAGGCCGGGACGCCGGGTCGGACGACACCGGCCGACCCGGCGCGTACGCGTGGACGACGACAGGCCCGGGGTCGTCCACGCGGGTCCTTCAGACGACGTGCCGCAGGTATCCCGCGACGGCGGCGTCCAGCACCACCCGACCGGGTCGGGCCCAGACCTCGGCGTTGAAGACCTCGACCTCGATCGGACCGGTGTAGCCGGCGGCGTCGACGGACTGACGGAACCGGCGCATGTCCACGCAGCCGTCGCCGGGCAGCCCCCGCCCGAGCAGGACCCCCTCCGGCAGCGGGGTGATCCAGTCGGCCACCTGGAAGGCGGCGATCCGGTCCCGGGCCCGGGCGATCTGCTGGTGGACGGTGTCGTCCCACCACACGTGGTACGTGTCGACGACCACCCCGACAGTGCCGGGGTCGAACCGCTCGGCGACGTCGAGGGCCTGGCCGAGGGTCGCCACGACGCACCGGTCGGAGCAGAACATCGGGTGCAGGGGCTCGATGGCCAACCGCACCCCGGCGGCGGCGGCCTCCGGGGCGAGGTCGGCGATGGCGTCGGCGACCATCCGGCGGGCCCCGTCGATGTCCCGACTGCCCTCGGGCAGCCCGCCGGAGACCAGGACGAGTTCGGTGGTGCCGAGGGTGGCGGCCTCCTCGATGGCCCGCCGGTTCTCCTCCCGCCACCCGGGGGAGGTGAAGAACCCGCCCCGGCACAGCGAGGTCACAGTCAGTCCGGCGTCGCGGACCAGCTTGGCCGCCTGCGCCAGGCCGTACTCCTGGACCGGTTCGCGCCACAGCCCGATCCCGGGAACCCCGGCCTCGACACACCCGGCGACCACGTCGGCCAGCGGCCAGTGCTTCGCTGTCGCCTGGTTGAACGAGAACCGGGCCAGGTCGGCGCGGGCCGTACCGCCGGTCACCGGGGCACCCCGGCGACGGTGAGGTACGCCCGCGCCCGGGCGGCGGCCCGCTCGGCGTCGGGCAGCAGGCCCGCCTCGTCGGCCAGGACGAGCAGCCGGGACAGGTGCGCCGGGGAACGGCCGGACTGCTGGCCACCCACCATCACGAAGTGGTCCTGGTGCCCGGCCAGCCAGGCGAGGAAGACGATCCCGGTCTTGTAGTACCAGGTCGGCGCGGCGAACAGGTGCCGGGCCAGCGGCAGGGTCGTGGCGAAGACCTCGTCGTAGGTGGCGAGGTCACCCCGGTCGAGGGCGGCCAGGGCCGCCGAGGCGGCCGGGGCGATGGCGGCGAAGACCCCGAGCAGGGCGTCGGAGTGGCCCACCTCGTCGCCGCGGATCAACTCCGGGTAGTTGAAGTCGTCGCCGGTGTAGAGGCGCACCCCGGCGGGGAGGGCGCGGCGCAGGGCGACCTCCCGGTCGGCGTCGAGGAGGGAGACCTTGATCCCGTCGATCGCGTCGGCGTGCTCCTTGACCAGCGTCAGGACCGTCTCGGTGGCCTGGTCCAGGTCGGTCGACCCCCAGTAGCCGGTCAGCGCCGGGTCGAACATGTCTCCGAGCCAGTGCAGCACCACGGGCTCGTCGGTGGCGGCCAGCAGGTCGGCGTAGACCCGCAGGTAGTCGTCGGGGCCGGTGGCCGCCGCGGCGAGGTGGCGGCTGCACATCAGGACCGGCCGGGCCCCGGCGGTGAGGGTGTCGGCGAGCTGCTCGTGGTAGGCCCGGGAGATGTCAGCGAGCGACGCCGGCCCCACCGGGAGCTGGTCGGTGGCCACCCCGGCGACGATCCGACCGCCGACGGTACGCGCCTCGGCGGCACTGCGGGCCACCAGTTCCCGTACGGCCGGGTAGTCGAGCCCCATGCCGCGCTGGGCGGTGTCCATCGCCTCGGCGACCCCCAGGCCGTAGGACCAGAGGTGGTGCCGGAAGGCCAGGGTGCGGTCCCAGTCCACGGCGGCCGGGACGCCCGGCACGTTCTCGGCGGTCGGATCGGCCACCACGTGGGCGGCGGCGTACGCGGTCCGGGAGGTGGCCGGGGCGGTGGGGTGCGGGAAGCCGGTGCCGCCGCGCAGCCGGTACCGGGTGCCGTCGGGGAGGCGGACCTCGGTGCTCATCGGTGCAGCTCCGGGATCTCGATGCGGCGGCCCTCCCGGGCCGAGCGCAGGCCCAGCTCGGCGAGTTGGACACCCCGGGCACCGGCGAGGAAGTCCCAGCGGAAGGGCTCGTCGGCCACCACGTGCCGCAGGAAGGCCTCCCACTGGACCTTGAACCCGTTGTCGAACTCCTCGTTGTCGGGCACCTCGCTCCACTGCGCCCGGAAGTTCTCGGTGGCCGGCAGGTCGGGGTTCCAGACCGGCTTCGGGGTGGCCGCCCGGTGCTGGATCCGGCAGTTGCGCAGCCCGGCGACGGCGCTGCCCTCCACGCCGTCGACCTGGAACTCGACGAGTTCGTCCCGGTTGACCCGGACGCACCAGGAGGAGTTGAGTTGGGCGACGACGCCCCCGGCGAGTTCGAAGGTGCCGTAGGCGGCGTCGTCGGCGGTGGCCGGGTAGGTGTGCCCAAACTCGTCGACCCGTTCCGGGATGTGCGTGGCGATGTGCGCGCTGACCGTCTCGACCGGGCCGAACAGCTCCTCGAGGACGTAGTGCCAGTGCGGGAACATGTCGACCACGATCCCGCCGCCGTCGGCGGACCGGTAGTTCCACGACGGACGCTGGGCGGGCTGCCAGTCGCCCTCGAAGACCCAGTAGCCGAACTCGCCGCGTACGGAGAGGATCCGGCCGAAGAAGCCCCCGTCGATGAGCCGCTTGAGCTTGCGCAGGCCGGGCAGGAAGAGCTTGTCCTGGACGACGCCGGTACGGATGCCTGCGGTGTCGGCGACCCGGGCCAGTTCCAGCGCCGCCGCGGTCTCCTCGGCAAGCGGCTTCTCGGTGTAGACGTGCTTGCCGGCCTCGATGGCCTGCCGGATCGCCTTCTCCCGCTGTTGGGTGACCTGGGCGTCGAAGTAGATCTCCACGTCGTCGCGGGCCAGTGCGGCGCTGAGGTCGGTGGTCCACTCGGTCAGGCCGTGTCGCTCGCCGATCTCCCGGAGCTTGGCCTCGTTGCGGCCGACCAGGATCGGCTCCGGCCAGATCCGGGTGCCGTCGGGCAGGGGCACGCCGCCCTGCTCCCTGATGGCCAGCAGCGAACGGACGAGGTGCTGGCGGTAGCCCATCCGGCCGGTGACGCCGTTGACGATGATGCCGATCGGCCTTCGGGTCATGGTCTTCCCTTTCGTCTGACAGTCGAGGTCGGCGGCTGACCACCACCTCAGGTAAGCGCTTTCCTGGCGAGACTAGATGCCGCCCCGCCGCCCGGCAAGGGGCCACCCGGCACCGGGCCGATCGCGGGGTGTGATCGGACGGACCGCTCTGCGGTAACCTGCTCCTCGGTCGCGGGCGGCGCGACCGGGATCAGGTTTCGGGGGTCACCATGGCGACGCTCGCCGACGTCGCCCGCCGCGCAGGGGTCTCCCCCGCCACCGCGTCGCGGGTCATCAACGGCAGCAGCAAACCGGTCGCCGAGGAGCTGCGCGAACGGGTCCTGCGCGCCGTCGCCGACCTCCGGTACGTGCCGAACGCCCACGCCCAGCTGCTGGCCCGGCCGCACCGCAGCGTCGTCGGGGTGATCGTCCACGACGTCTCCGACCCGTACTTCGCCGAGGTGACCCGGGGCCTGCAACGGGTGGCCACCGAACGCGGACGGCTGCTGATCATCTGCAACAGCTACCGGGACCCGGACCGGGAGTTGGAGTACGTCGAACTCCTGCGCGCCCAGCAGGTCGCCGCGCTGATCCTGGCGGGCTCCGGATACCACGACGACACCTTCACCGAACGGCTCAACGAGAAACTCGCGGCGTACGAGGCGACCGGTGGGCGGGTGGCGGTCATCGGGCGACACGACCACGCCGGTGACGCGGTGATGCCGGCCAACGAGACCGGTGCCCGGCTGCTCGGCGAGGAGCTGGTCCGGTTGGGGCACCGCCGGGTAGGGGTGATCGCCGGTCCCCGGGTCCTGACCACCACCACCGACCGGTTGGGCGGCCTGCGTCGGGCCCTGGCCGAGCACGGCTGCCCGTTGCACGACGACCGGATCCGCTACGAGGGGTTCGACCGCGACGGCGGGGCCCGGGCGGCCGAGCAGCTGCTCGACGCGGTACCGGACCTGACGGCCATCGTCGCGTTGAACGACTCGATGGCCGTCGGCGCGCTGTCGGTCCTGCGCCGGCGGGGGGTGGCAGTGCCCGAGCGGATCTCCCTGGCCGGCTTCGACGACATGCCGATCGCCGCCGACGTCACCCCGGCGCTGACCACCGTCCGGCTTCCCCTGGTCGACCTGGGTGCCCGGGCGATGACCCTGGCCCTCGGCCCGGCCTGCGCCCAGCCCAGGGTGGAGGTCCTCCCGGCCACGCTCGTGCTCCGGGACAGCGTGGGTGCCGCCCCCTCCCCCTGATCCGACCCCTCCCCCTGATCCGACCCGGACCATCACCCACCCCCGGTCTCAGCCCGGCGAGCCCGGTGCCCGCACTCCGACCGCGCGCGGCGGGCCGACAGCGGCCGGGTCCAGCGACGACCAGAGCGGATCGGCGAGGCCGACGAGTTCGGCGCACCGGTCCCACGGCGGCGGTGGCGCGGTGTCCCCGGCCACCATCAGGGTCCGGGCGGCGCAGAGGTGTCCCAGGCGCAACGCCGCCCGGGGCTCCAGGCCACGGAGCACCCCACCGAGGTAACCGGCGGCGAAGGCGTCCCCGGCCCCGACCGGTTCCACCACCGGCACCCGCAGCGCCGGGACGAAGGTCGCCGCCCCGGCGCGGGGCAGCGCGGTGGCCCCCACCGCAGCGTCCTTGACGACGACTGTCGTCGGGCCGGGCAGGAGGGCCCGGACCGCCTCGGGGTCGGTCACCCCCCACAGGGTCCGCGCCTCGTCCAGTCCGACCAGGACGACGTCGGCGGCGTCGGCGAGGCGGCGTAACACCTCGGCGGCCCGCCCGGCCGACCAGAGCCGGGGTCGGTGGTTGACGTCGAAGCTGACCGTCGCGCCGGGCACCGGGCGGTCGTCGACGGCCCGCTCGACGAGGGCGAGACAGCTCGACGAGAGCGCCGCGGTGATCCCGGACAGGTGCACCAGCCGGACCCCGGCCAGCCGGGGGTCGTCGAGCACCGCCGGGTCGAGCCGGGTGGCAGCCGAGCCGCGACGGTAGTAGTGGACAGCTGTCGCGTCGCGACCGGGATCCTTGGCGTACAGGCCGGTCGGGGCCGTCGGGTCGACGGCGACCAGGTCGACGTCGACTCCGGCGGCGGCGATCCGTCCGACGACCATCCGACCGAACGGGTCGTCGCCGACCCGGCTCAGCCACGCGGCGCGGTGCCCGAGCCGGGACAACCCCATCGCGACGTTGGACTCGGCTCCCCCGACGCCGAGCGACACCCGGTCGGCCGCGTCCAGGGGACCCACCGGGTCGGGGGCGAGCACCACCATGGTCTCCCCGACGGTCACCACCTCGGGTCCGGTCCGCAGGGCCGGACGACCGCCACCGGCCCCGGGTCCGCCGATCACGGCGTCACCAGGGTCGGAACCCCCGGGCGGGACGGCGGCAGGTGTCGGAGCGCCGGGCGGGACGGCGGCGGGGTCGGGGACACGGGTCACCGGTCCCGGGCGGCCAGGGCCGCCGCCCGGTCCCTGTCGATCAGTCCGTCGACGACGGTGACCCGGTGTCGACCGGTCCGGTGGGTCTCCGCCGGCACCGTCGCCGGGCTGTCGAAGGCGAAGGCCACGCAGACCCCCGGGTACATGGCGGTCCGGACGAACCACCTGTCGCCCTCCCCCAGGCCGGTGAAGACCAGTGTGTACGCGCCACCACCCGGCCCGGTGCCGCCGAAGGCCAACCAGGGGGCGTCGCTGCCGTTGACTGTCTCCTCCCCCTCGGCCTCGGCGGTGAAGGTCACCGCGTCGCCGGTCGGGGCGGCACGCCAGAAGAACCCGCCGTACCCGGCCCCGCCGGGGCGACCGTTCGTCGCCGGGCTGCCCAGGTGCACGTCCCGGGCGGCCGGGGCGGTGAGGGTGTAGTCGAGCTCCAGCCGCCACGCCGCCGGGTCCCCGTCGACCCGCGTCGCGGCGAGCCGACGTTCCTCGGTCAGCAGCACCCCGCCGTCCCTGTCGCACCACCGGAGTCGGTGTGCCAACCGGTCGGGGGTCCGGTCCATCCAGTCGGTGTGGACGATCCTGCCGTGGTCGTCCCGCCAGGTGTAGCCGGTGTCCCTGACGTAGGTCCGCCCGCCCCAGAGGTTGGTCCCGTCGACGTCCTGCACGGCCAGGGAGGCGCCGAGGTGCCAGACGTGGTCGGCGGGGAGCACGTCGGTGACCGGCGTACCGGCGAGGGTCCGGACCGGGTGCAGGTACGGCCGGGGGCCGTGCCGGGCGTCCAGGTCCGGGGCGAGGACGTACGTGGCCACCGGTACGTCGTCGACGAGCAGACGGGGGTCCTCGGTCACGTGGTCTCCTTCCGGCCCGCCGTCCGGCGGGCCACCGCGTGCAGGGCGGCGATCGCGTATCCGGCCAGCAGGACGACAGCCACCGGGTGGATCATCAGGGTCAACAGGCCGGTGAGGAGGGCGACCCCGGCCAACGCCGCCCAGGTGCCGGGCCGGGCCAGGCAGGTCCGGGCGGCGCTGCGGGCCGCCGAGCGCCATCCGACACCCCCGCTGCGGCCCACCTCGACCACGACGAGTGCGGCGTGACCGGCCAGGGCCAGCGTCGCGGCGACGGTGACCAGCAGGGCGGGGGTCCCGCCGGGGACCCGGCCGGCCGCCAGGGCCAGCAGGTCGGCGACGAGGATCCCGACGACCAGGAGGGTGAGCGCGATGACCGCCGCCCCGGGCAGCGCCGCCCGACCGAAGCGGCCCAGTGTGCGCCGCGCGGACGGCCAGCTGCCGGTCTCGGCCCAGTCGTGGACGGCGGCGCTGGCCGTGCCGACAGCCGCCCCGGCGGTGAACACCGGCAGCGAGGCCAGCACCACAGCGGCCCCGACCAGAGCGAGGTCGGTGGCGTCCCGGAGGACGTCGCGCCAGTCACGGGTCGCCACTGCCGGTTCGATGTCCAGGCCGTCGACCCCTGTCGCTGTCGCGCCCACCCCGCTCACCCCTTGAGCCCGCTGGTGTTGATGCCCTCGACGAGCAGCCGTTGGAAGGCCAGGAAGAACAGGAAGACGGGCAGTAGCGACAGCACCGACATGGCGAACATCGGTCCGACGGCGCTGGCGCTGGTGGAGTCGATGAACAGGGTCAACGCCACCGGCACGGTGTAGTCCTGCAACTCGGAGAGGAACACCAGCTGACGGAAGAAGTCGTTCCAGGTCCAGATGAACGAGAAGATCGCTGTGGTGACCAGCGCCGGACGGCTCAGCGGCAGGATGACGTGCCGGAAGATGCCGAACGCGGTGGCCCCGTCGATCTTGGCGGCCTCGTCGAGTTCACGCGGGATGCCCCGCATGAACTGCACCATCAGGAAGATGAAGAACGCCTCGGTGGCCAGGAACTGCGGGATCAGCAACGGCAGGTACGGCCAGTCCCCGCCGACCAGACCCAGACTGCGGAACAGGATGTACTGCGGGATGATCAGCACGTGTCCGGGCAGCAGCAGGGTGCCGATCATCAGGGTGAACCACATCCCGCGCAGCCGGAACCTCAGCCGGGCGAAGGCGTACGCGGCCAGCAGGCAGGAGACCGCGTTGCCGACGACTGTCAGCAGGCTGACCATCGCGCTGTTGAGGAAGAACCGGCCGAAGCTGAAGTCGAAGTTCGTCCACCCGCTGGTGTAGTTGCCGGGGGTGAAGACCTCCGGCAGCAGGCCGATGTTGTTGACGATCTCCGCCTGCGACTTGAAGGAGGTGCCGACCATCCAGATCAACGGGTACAGCACCACCCCGACGATGCCGACGAGGATGGCCAGGCGCAGGAGCTGTCGGCCGCTGCCCGGCCTGCGCCGCGTACTGCGGGCCGCCGTGGGGGTTGTCGCCACCATCACCGCTCCCCGTCCGAATAGTGCACCCAGAACCGTCCGGTGCTGAAGAAGATCGCCGTGATCAGCGCGATCGCGAGCAGGAAGACCCAGGCCATCGCCGAGGCGTAGCCCATCTCCAGGTCGGTGAAGCCGGAGATGTAGAGGTTGAGGGTGTACATCAGGGTGGAGTCGACCGGGCCGCCGGTGCCGTTGCTGAGGACGAAGGCGGCGGTGAAGCCCTGGAATCCGTTGATCGTCTCCAGCACCAGGTTGAAGAAGATCACTGGGGAGAGCATCGGCAGGGTCACGTGCCAGAACTGGCTGACCCTGCTGGCCCCGTCGACCGACGCGGCCTCGTACAGCTCGACGGGGACCTGCTTCAGCCCGGCCAGGAAGATGACCATGGGGGCACCGAACTGCCAGATGGCCAGGACCATCAGGGTCTCCAACGCCCAGTCCGGGTCGTTGACCCAGGGCTTGCCCTCGATGCCGAAGAGGGCGAGGAAGGAGTTGAAGGCCCCGTCCCGGTTGAACATGTTGACCCAGACGATGGCCAACGCCACGCTGCCACCGAGCAGCGAGGGCAGGTAGAACAGGCTGCGGAACAGCCCCACCCCGCGCCAGGCCCGGTTGAGCAGCAGCGCCACGCCGAGGGCGGCGGCCAACTTCAGCGGTACGGCGATCAACGCGAACCTCAGCGTCACCTGCACCGCGTGCCAGTACGCCGGATCGCTGGTGAACATCCGCTCGTAGTTGGCCAGCCCCACCCACTCGACCTCGGACAGTGGGGTCAGGATGTCGTAGTTGGTGAAGCTGAGGTACAGCGACAGCAGCATGGGGATCGCCGTGACGGCCATCAGGCCGAGCAGCCAGGGCGACAGGAAAACGTATCCGGCCAGACCTTCGCCGTGCCGGTTCCGTCCGGCCCCGCGCGCAGCGGGGGGCCGGACGGAACCGTCGCCACGTCGGGTCGGACCGGGCGCCGTGGTCAGGGCCACGAGCCGGCTCCTCTCCGAACTCAGGTCAGGCGATCGCGGACTTGCAGGCGGTGAAGAACTGCTCGGCCGCCTGGGCCGGGGTGAGTCGGCCGTACTGGGCCTCCTCGGCGGCCTTGATCAGTTCGGCGCGTACCTTGCTGTGGCCCTTGATCGGCACCTGCGGGGAGGCGCCGAAGGTCTCGGCTAGCTTGGTCTCCACCTCGATGGACTGCTTCATCGCCGGGTCGTCGATCTCCGCGCTGACCGCCCGACGCAGGTCGAGGTTGGAGGGCAGACCCCGGTCGGTGCCCAGGAGCTTGACCGCCTCCGGATCGTTGACCAGGAAGTTCAGCACGTCCACAGCCACGTCCTTGTGCTTGCCGCCCCGGAAGACCGACCAGTACATGGAGGCCCGGGCCCACTGGGCGCTCGGGTCACCGGGGTAGGCGACCACCCCGAGTTCGTCGTTGGTGTTCTTCTTCAGCTCCGGCATCTGGTTGACCCAGACCCAGGAGGTGCCGGCCTTACCGGTGACCACGAGCTGCTTGGTGATGTCGGTGGCGTTGCCCTCGTGGATCACGTCGGCGGTCGGGGTGGCCCCCCGGTCCCGGGCGCCCTTCCACAGCTCGAACCACCTGGTGACGTCCTCGGCGGTGAAGCCGAGGTCGTTGCCGGAGTACAGGTCCTTGCCCTGCTGACGCAGCCACACCCAGAACGCCTTGTAGTCGGCGCTGGGGTCCATGGTGCCGGGGACCTTGGTCTTCTTGCTGACCTGCTCGGCCCAGGCGACGTGCTCCTCCCAGCTCTGCCCGGTGGTCGGCTCGGGCAGGCCGTTCTCGGTCAGCAGGGTCCTGTTGTAGACCAGACCCTGGGTGTTCTCCCCGGCCGCGAGACCGGCGAGCTTGCCGTCGACGACGCCGTACTGCCAGAGGCTCTCCGGGAACTTGGAGACGTCGAGCTTGCCGCCGTCCTTGTACTCGTTGAGGTCGAGGGTGGTGTTACGGGAGGCGTACTCGGCGAGGAAGTTGTCGTCGATCTGGAAGATGTCCGGCGGGTTGCCCCCGGCGGTCAGGGTGGCCAGCTTGTCGAAGTAGCCCTGGTTGGCCTGCCAGGTCGTCTTGAAGGTGACGTCCGGGTTCTTCTTGGTGTACAGCTCCAGGGCCTGCTGGGTGAGCTGGTTACGGGCGTCGCCACCCCACCAGAAGATGGAGAGTTCGACCTTGCCGTCGGAGCCGGCCTCGTCGTCGCTGCCGCAGGCGACCGCACCGCCGAGCAGCAGTGGTACGGCCACCGCGGCGGCGACGAAGCGGCGCAGGAGTCGACGTCGGGGAAGGGGGGTACGGTGTGCCTGCTCGGCGGAGACACCGGAGGTGGGGGACGTTGCGGGGTGCATGAGCGCTCACTCCTTGGCTGAGGAGGCGACTACCTCACCGGGGGTCGCGGCCGGGTAGCCCGGGTCCGCAGGGCCATGCGGGCCCGGGCCGTCGGTCGCGGCACCGGTTCGGGGGCGGCCGGACCGCAGTACCGGCCCGGTCGAGTCGCGGATGACCAGTTCGGTCTGGAGCATTAACTGGGCGGTGGTACGTCGGTCGCCGGTTGCCGTACTCCGTCCGTTGCCCCGTCGCGGGGCCTCGGGGTCCTGTTGCAGCAACATGTCGACGGCCGAACGGCCGGCGGCTCCCGTCGGGGTGGCCACCGTCGTCAACTTGGGCCGGGTGAGCCGGCTGAGGGCGATGTCGTCGATACCGACGACGCTGACGTCCTGCGGGACCCGGACCCCGAGGGCGTCGAGCCCCTCGATGAGTCCGATCGCCATCAGGTCGTTGTAGGCGAGTACGGCGGTGACGCCGCTGCGCCGGACGTGTTCGGCCTGGGCGCCGCCACCGGCGACGGTGGGCGGGTTGGGGCCGATCAGGGTCAGCTCCGCGCCGCCGGAGCGGGCCGCCGCCCCGGCGGTACGGCGGATCTCCCGGTTGGTCCAGGACCCCCGGGGCCCGCCGAGCAGGCCGATCCGCCGGTGGCCGAGGCCGACCAGGTGCTCCACTGCCGACCGGGCACCCTGTCCCACGTCCATCATCACGCAGGGCAGGCCGGCGACCTGGCGGTTTATCACCACCAGGGGCACTTCTCGGCTGAGTTGCTCGATGAGGCTGTTGCTCATCCGGGGGCTGCACAGCAGCACGCCGTCGACCTGCTTGGCCAGGGCGTGGACCAACTCCTCCTCGGCCGACGGGTCCTCGTTGGTGTCGGCGACGAAGACGTGGTAGTCCCGGCTGCGCGCCTGGCTCTCGGCCGCCTTGATCAAGGGTGGGAAGAACGGGTTGGCGATGTCGGCGATGATCAGCCCGATGTTGTGGGTCCGCCCGGTGATCAGGGCGCGGGCCGCCCGGTTGGGGCGGTAGCCCAGGTCCTCCGCGCAGGCCAGCACCCGGACCCGGGTCTCCGGGTTGACCAGGTGCGGGGCGGAGAAGGTCCGGGACACAGTGGAGATGTGGACACCGGAGGCGCGTGCGACGTCGCGGATGGTGACTGGCACGGTGACTCCTTCCGTCCGGTGTGGTTGCGGTCACTCAAGTGCCGCCAATTAATGCAAACGGTTGCTCCAGTGTCAACGGTGGATGGTTACAGATAGATTTCGGTGACGCTCCCACCATGACCACTTAAGCCGCTAAAAGCGGGCAAAGGTTGCAGGATTCGGCCACATCGTTGACGCCAACCAATCGAACATGATTACTTCACTGCAAACCTTTGCAGGACCACTGGGAGGCCGTCGGGATGTCAACGATCAACCAGGGGCGGGTGCGGTACGCGGTGGTCGGCACCGGTGCCCGTGCCGAGATGTTCGTCCGAGCCCTGGTCGGCACGCACGCCGCCACCACTGAGCTGGTCGCGTTCGCCGACGTCAACCAGGCGAGGATGGACGCACACAACAGGTGGCTCGGCGAGCTGGGCCATCCGGCCGTGCCCACGTACCCCGCCGCCGACTTCGCCGTCATGCTGCGGCGGGAACGGGTCGACGTGGTGCTGGTGACCACCACCGACGTCACCCACGACGAGTACATCACCGCCGCCCTGCGCGCCGGGTGCGACGTGGTCACCGAGAAGCCGATGACCGTCGACGCCCCCCGCTGCCAGCGGATCCTGGACGCGGTGGCGGAGACCGGCCGGAAGGTCTCGGTGGCCTTCAACTACCGGTACAACCCTTTGCACGAGCAGGTCCGGCGGCTGATCGCCGACGGCGCGGTCGGCGAGGTCGGCTCGGTGCACTTCGAGTGGCTGCTCGACATCCGGCACGGCGCTGACTACTTCCGGCGCTGGCACCGGGACAAGGCCAACTCCGGCGGGCTGATGGTCCACAAGGCCAGCCACCACTTCGACCTGGTCAACTGGTGGCTGGCGGCCACCCCGGTCCAGGTGTACGCGTCGGGCCGGCTGTTCTTCTACGGCGAACACGGTCGACGCCACGGCTACGCCCGCGACTACGAGCGGGTCCACGGCTCCCCCGCCGCCACCGACGACCCGTTCGCCCTGCGGATGGCCGACCATCCCCGGCTGCGCGAGCTCTACCTCGACGCCGAGGGCGAGGACGGCTACCACCGCGACCGCAACGTCTTCGCCCCCGGGGTGACCATCGAGGACGACATGGCGGTGCTGGCCACGTACTCCACCGGTGCCACGATGACCTACCACCTGACCGCGTACGCCCCCTGGGAGGGCTACCGGGTCATGGTCAACGGCAGCCGGGGCCGGCTGGAACTGGAGGTGGTGGAGAGCGAGTTCGTCAGCCCGGCCGCCGCCGGGGCGCTCAAGGGCGCCGCCCTGCACGGCACCGAGGCCGCCGCCGAGGGCGGGTCGGCGACGTTGACCCTGCGTCCGTACTGGGAACCACCCCGGTCGATCGAGGTCGCCGGCTACACCCGGGAGGGACACGGCGGTGCCGACGCCCGGATGACGGCGGTGCTCTTCGGTGGGGAGACCGACCCGCTGGGCCGGGCCGCCACCGCCCGCGACGGTGCCCTCGCCCTGCTCACCGGCCTGGCCGCCAACCGGTCCTTCGAGACCGGTCAGGCCGTCCGGGTCGCCGACCTGCTCACCCTCCGCTGATTCACGTCAAGGAGCCCCACCCGTGCCCGACCCCCGATCAGATCTGCTGCTCCCCGCCGACCCCGGCCTCCGTACGCTGGCCCGGCGGTTGCACGCCCTCGCGGCCGAGCAGCCGATCATCTCCCCGCACGGCCACGTCGACCCGGCCCTGCTGGCCGAGGACCGGCCGTTCCCGGACCCGGCGCAGCTGCTCATCGTCCCCGACCACTACCTCACCCGGATGCTGCTCAGCCAGGGCGTGCCACCGTCGCGCCTCGGCGTGCCGACAGTCGACGGCAGCCCGGCGGAGACCGACGGCCGGACGATCTGGCGGCTCTTCGCCCAGCACTGGCACCTGTTCCGGGGCACCCCCTCCCGGCTGTGGCTGGAGCAGACCTTCCGGGACGTCTTCGGGGTGCACACCCCGCTCTCCCCGGCCACCGCCGACGAGGTGTACGACGCCCTCGCCGCCCGCCTGGGCGAACCGGAGTTCCGACCCCGGGCGCTGTTCGAGCGGTTCGGCATCGAGGTACTGGCCACCACCGAGTCGCCCCTCGACGACCTGGGCCGACACGCCAAGCTCGCCGCCGACGGCTGGGGCGGGCCGGGCGGACGGGTGATCACCACCTTCCGGCCGGACAACGTTGTCGACATGGAGTTCGACGGGTGGGCCGCCAACGTGGACCGGCTCGCCGAGGTCTCCGGCGAGGACACCGGCACCTACCAGGGGTTCCTGCTGGCGCTGCGCCGACGCCGGGAGGCGTTCGTAGCCGCCGGGGCCACCTCCTCGGACCACGGCCACCCGACCGCCCGCACGCTGGCCCTGAGCGAGGCCGAGGCGACGCAGCTGTACGACAGGGGTCGCCGGGGCGAGGCCGACGCCGCCGACGCCGAGGCGTTCCGGGCGCACATGCTCGTGGAGTTCGCCCGGATGTCGCTGGACGACGGGCTGGTGATGCAGCTGCACCCCGGCTCGGTCCGCAACCACAACCGGTGGCTGTACGCCCGCCACGGCCGGGACGTCGGCGGGGACATCCCGCAGGCCACCGAGTACCTGCACGCGCTCACCCCGCTGCTCGACGCCTACGGCAACGACTCCCGGCTCCGGGTGGTGGTCTACACCCTCGACGAGTACACCTTCACCCGGGAACTGGCTCCCCTGGCCGGCGGGTACGCCGCGCTCTACCTCGGGGCGCCCTGGTGGTTCCTGGACTCCCCGGAGGTGCTGCGCCGGTTCCGGGAGTCGGTCACCGAGACCGCAGGGTTCTACAACACCGCCGGGTTCGTCGACGACACCCGCGCGTTCTGCTCCATCCCGGTCCGCCACGACGTGGCCCGCCGCGTCGACGCGGGGTTCCTCGCCCGGCTCGTCGCCGAGCACCGCCTCGGCGAGGACGAGGCGGCCGAGACCATCGTCGACCTGGCGTACCGGCTGCCCCGGAAGGTCTTCAAGATCGGAGAGTCCCCCCTGTGACAGTCACCATCACCTCCGTCGACGTCCACGACGTCCGGTTCCCCACCGCGGCGGCCGGCGACGGCTCCGACGCCGTCAACAAGGGCGACTACTCGGCGACCTACGTGGAGCTGACCACCGACGCCGGGCCGACCGGGGCCGGGTTCACCTTCACCAACGGCCGGGGCAACGAGATCACCTGCGCCGCCGTGGAGGCGCTGGCCCACCACGTCCGGGGCCGCACCGTCGAGGAGATCGCCGCCGAGCCGGTGGCGTTCTGGCGGTCGCTCAGCGCGGACGTGCAGCTGCGCTGGCTGGGCCCGGAGAAGGGGGTCATCCACATGGCCACCGGCGCGATCGTCAACGCCGTGTGGGACCTGCGGGCCAAGCTGGCCGACAAGCCGCTGTGGCGGTTCCTCGCCGAGGCCCCCACCGAGGAGCTGGTCGCCAGCATCGACTTCCACCACATCACCGACGCCCTCACCCCCGACGAGGCCGCCGCGATCCTGGACAAGGGCCGTGACGGGCTGGCCGACCGGCTGGCCCTGCTGGAACGCGACGGGTTCCCGTCGTACACCACCTCGGTGGGGTGGCTCGGCTACCCCGACGACAAGGTCCGGGCGTTGACCCGCGAGGCGTACGCCCAGGGGTGGCGGGCGATGAAGATGAAGGTCGGCGGCCCGCTCGACGACGACGTACGCCGGGCCCGGATCATCCGGGACGAGATCGGCCCGGACGCCCTGCTGATGATGGACGCCAACCAGGTGTGGGACGTCGACGAGGCGATCTCGAACATGGCGGCCCTGGCCGAGGCGGACCCGTACTGGATCGAGGAGCCGACGCACGCCGACGACATCCTCGGGCACGCCCGCATCGCCCGCGCCGTCACCGAGCTGACCGGGGGACGGTGCCGGGTGGCCACCGGTGAGGTGGCGGCCAACCGGGTCATCTTCAAGCAGCTGCTCCAGGCCGAGGCGATCGGGGTGATGCAGATCGACGCCTGCCGGGTCGGCGGGGTCAACGAGGTGCTGTCGGAGATCGTGATGGCGGCCAAGTTCGGGGTGCCGATCTGCCCGCACTCCGGCGGCGTCGGGCTCTGCGAGTACGTCCAGCACCTGGCGATCTTCGACTACCTGCGGGTGGGCACCAGCCTGGACGGCCGGATGGTCGAGTACGTCGACCACCTCCACGAGCACTTCGTCGACCCGGTCCGGACCCGGGATGGGCGGTACCTGGTGCCCACCCGACCCGGTTACAGCACCACGATGAAGCCGGAGTCGATCGCCCAGTACCGGTTCCCGGACGGCCCGGTATGGCGGTGAGCGACTCAGTGTCCCGTCTCGGCCTGGACACGCTGCACCGGGTGCCGGCGGAGAGCCGACCGCTGGTCCGTCCGGGCTCCGTCGGGGTCGGCATCGTCCACCTGGGGCTCGGCGCGTTCCACCGGGCCCACCAGGCGGTCTACACCGAGGAGGCGATCGGGGTCGCCGGTGGGGACTGGGGCATCGTCGGGGTCGCCCCGCGCAGCCGCAGCGTCATCGACCCCCTCGCCGAGCAGGACTGCCTGTTCAGTGTGACCACCCTCTCCGGGGAGGGCAGCACCACCCGGGTGGTCGGGGCGCTGGCCGGGGTACGGCACGCCGCCGGTGAACCGCAGGCGGTGGTCGGCCTGCTCGCCGACCCGGCCGTACGGGTGGTCACCCTGACGGTGACGGAGAAGGCGTACCAACTCGACCCGGTGACCGGGAGGCTGCGGGCCGACCCGGAGGTCGCCGCCGATCTGTCCACCGACCGGCCACCCCGGACCGTCCCGGGGCTGCTCCTGCGCGGGCTGGCCGCCCGGGCGAAGGCCGACGCCGGTCCGGTGGCCCTGGTCAGCTGCGACAACCTGCCTGCCAACGGGGCCCGGTTGCGCGGCCTCGTGGAGCAGGCGCTGCGGCAGGCACGGATGCCCGACGACGTCCTGGACTGGGTGTCGACGGGTGTCACCTTCCCCGGCACGATGGTCGACCGGATCGTCCCGGCGAGCACCCCGGAGACCCTGGCCACCGCGCAGCGGACCCTCGGGGTCGGGGACCTGGCGGCGGTCTGCGCCGAGCCGTACCGGCAGTGGGTGGTCGAGGACGACTTCCCCGGTGGGAGACCGGCCTGGGAGCGGGCCGGGGCGGTGCTCACCACCGACGCCGGGGCGTGGGAACGGTTGAAGCTGCGGTCCCTCAACGGGGTGCACTCGGCCATCGCCTACCTCGGTGCGCTGGCCGGTTACGCCACCATCGCCGACGCGCTGGCCATGCCGCACCTGACGACGGTGCTGCGTCGGCTGGTCGCCGAGGAGATCGCTGTCAGCTTCACCCCGCCGGACGGGGTCTCGGTCGCCGGGTACGGCGACGAGGTGCTCTCCCGGTTCGCCAACCCGGCGATCCGGCACCGTACGCTCCAGGTCGCCATGGACGGCTCGCAGAAGCTGCCGCAGCGGATACTGCACACGGTGGTGGATCTGCGGGCCGCAGGCCGGTCGGCGCGGTTGACGGCGCTGGTCGTGGCGGCCTGGCTGCGGTTCGCCGCAGGTCGGGCCGACGACGGTACGGCCCTGCCGCTGGACGACCCGCTCGCCGACCGGATCCGGGCCGCCCTGGGCGGGGCGGGCACCCCGACGGCCACCGTGGACGCGGTGTTCGCCCTGGACGAGGTCTTCCCGGCCGAGGTGGCCGCCGACGACGAGTTCCGGGCCGACGTCGCCGACTGGCTGACCGCCCTGGGTCGGCACGGTGTCGCAGCGACCGTGGCGGGTACGACGTGACGGTCCGGGTGGCGCTGGTCGGGGCGAACGGGCACGGCCGGTGGCACCGGCGGGTCGTGGCCGGATTGCAGGCCGAGGGCCGGGTCCGGTTGGTGGGCCTGGTGGACCTGCACCCGATCGAGGACGAGCCGGACGCGGCGGTGCCCGACGACGCTCTGACCACCACCGACCACCGGGAGATGCTGGACCGGGTACGCCCGGAGGTGGTGGTGGTCTGCACCCCGCCGCACACCCATCTGCCGATCGCCCTGGACGTGCTGGCCACCGGCGCCGACCTGCTGTTGGAGAAGCCCCCGGTGCTCTCGCTGGCCGAGCACCGGGTGCTGGCCGAGGCGGTGCAGCGGTCCGGCCGGGCCTGTCAGGTGGGGTTCCAGGCGCTGGGGTCGGCCGCCCTGGCCGAGCTGACCGAGGCGGTGGTCGGCGGCCGGGTGGGTACTGTCACCGGGGTCGCCACCGTGGCCTGCTGGCAGCGTTCCGACGGCTACTACGCCAGGGCCCCGTGGGCCGGACGGCGCACCCTCGACGGGCGGCCGGTGCTCGACGGCGCCCTGGCCAACCCCCTCGCCCACGCGGTGATGCAGTGCCTGGCGGTAACCGAGGGGGTCACCGGGAGCCCGGTCGTCCCGGCCCGGATCGAGGTGGAGCGCTACCGGGTCCGCCCGATCGAGGTGGACGACACCGCCACCCTCCGGGTGGTGCCGACCGTCGGCCCGCCGATCGTGGCGGCGGTGACGTTGGCCGGGGAGGACCTCGTCCGGGGTGAGGTGATCGTCACCGGGACCGCCGGGCGGGCGGTCCTGGAGTACCCGACCGACCAGTTGCTGTTGCCCGGCGACCCGGCCCCGCGCACGGTGCCGGGTCGGCGGGGACTGCTGGCGAACCTGCTCGACCACCGCGCCGACCCCCGGGTCCCGCTGATCGCCCCGCTGGCGCGTACCGCGCCGTTCACCACGGTGCTGGAGGTGGTCACCGCCGCCCCGGAGCCGACCCTCGTCGACGGGGAACGGCTGGTCGTCACCGGGGCCGACGCCGAACGGGTGGTGACCATCCGGGGGGTCAACGCGGTGTTGCGGGCGGCGGCCGAGGGCGGGCGGCTGCTGTCGGAACTGGCGGTGCCGTGGGCGGGCACCCCGCACGTGGTGCGCCTGGACCAGGGAGAGGAGGAGCGCCCGCCCTGTTGATCCCCGACCACCACCCCTTGTCCGTCTCGGCTCGGAGAGTGCCCATGCGTCGAACCATCACCAGCGCGGCCGTGGCCGCCGTCCTTCTCCTGTCCAGTTCCGCACCGGCCGCGGCCGCCCGACCGCAGGCCGCCGACGACGCCCCGGAGGCGGCCACCGTTGACCTGCGGGCCACCGCCCCGGCAGAGCGGGGTCTGCCCCTCGCCGCCCGGCTCGTCGGCCGTCAGTCCCTCGCCGCCACCGACGGCTGGGCAGCCGCCGGACCGGGCACCACCGGCGGTTCGACCGCCGCAGCCGATCAGGTGCACGTGGTCCGCAGCCGGGCCGACCTCGTCGCCGCCCTGGGGGGTGACAACGCCACCAACCGCACCGACGACACCCCGAAGCTGATCTACGTCGACGGGGTGGTCGACGGGTTCGAGGGCCCGGACGGGACCCTGCTCGACTGCGCCGACCTGGCCGACCCGGGGTACACCCTCGCCGGGTACCTGGCCGCGTACGACCCGGCGGTGTGGGGGCGGGTGGCACCCAGTGGCCCCCTGGAGGCGGCCCGGGTCAGGTCGGTGACCAACCAGACCCGACACACCCAGATCAACGTCGGCCCGAACACCACGATCGTCGGCCTGCGGGGGGCGACCCTCACCGGGCTCACCCTGATGATCGACTCGGCTGACAACGTCATCGTCCGCAACGTCACCTTCGACGACGCCCGGGACTGCTTCCCCGCCTGGTCCCCCACCGACGGCGAGGCAGGCAACTGGAACTCCCAGTACGACCAGGTCTCGGTACGCCGTAGCGAGAACGTGTGGATCGACCGGAACACCTTCACCGACGGCGACAACCCGGACAGCGGTCAACCGATCCACTTCGGACGGCCGTACCAGGTGCACGACGGGTCGCTCGACATCACCCACACCGCCAGCCTGGTGACCGCCTCGTACAACCGCTTCGTCGGCCGGGACAAGGTCATGCTGATCGGCTCCTCCAACACCGTCGGCCCGGACGTCGGCAGGTTGAAGGTGACGTTGCACCACAACGTCTTCGACGGGGTGTTCCAGCGGCTGCCCAGGGTCCGGTTCGGACAGGTCGACCTCTACAACAACCACTACCGGCTCTCCGGTGACGGTTTCGAGTACGCGATCGGCGTCGGGGTCCAGTCGGCGGTGTACGCGCAGGACAACTACTTCGTCCTCGGCGCCGGGATCACCGCCGCCGACCTGCTCTACGACTGGGGCGGCACCGCCGTCACCACCCGGGGCAACTGGGTCCGGGAGAGCGGTTCCCTGCCCCGGCCGGTGGACCTGGTGGGGGCGTACAACGATCGCTTCGACCCGGACCTGAACCCGGACGCCGGCTGGACGCCGACGCTGCGCGCCGGGCCGGTCCTGCCCGCCCCGCTGGTGGCGTCGACGGTTCCGGCGCTGGCCGGGGCGGACAGGTTGCCGTTCTGATTTACCGACCACGCTCCGGCGCGCCGTCGCCGTGACCGGTGGGGGTGCGTGGCGCACCGGGCCGACCCGCAGGGGTCGGCCCGGTGCGCCGGTGGCGGCGGACCGGGGGCCGGGCGACGCGCCGGGACACCCGGGACGGTGCGTTCCCGGGTGGGGCGGTACGTCGCGGCGCCGGTCGCCACCGCACCGATGCGGGACGGTGCGGTCCCGCCGTCGGTGCGTGGGTCAGTCCGCGCGGGCGGCGGCCAGGCAGGTCAACGCCTGGTGTCGCTCGTCGAAGGTGAGGAAGACACCGGCCAGCCGCATGGTGTGCAGGACCGTCAGCACGAAACGCGACGGTGCGACCAGGCAGAGCGTGAGGCCGTGCTGGCGGGCGTCGTTGTGCGCCCGGACCAGGATGCCGAGACCGGTGGAGTCGATCAGCTCGACGTGGGACAGGTCGAGCACTATCGGCGCGCCGAGCGTCACCGCCTCGGCCAGCGCCCGACGCAGCGGCTCGGCCACCGCCAGGTCGATGTCGCCGCTGGGGCGGACCAGCACCGCGTCGGGGAGTCGGTCGACCGTCGCGTGCCAGGCGTCCCGGGCGGTGGTGCCGGGTTCGGCGGGCCCGGGTGGTGCGAGACCGGAGGGTACGTCGAGCGGCCCGGTGGGGCAGCGCGGGCACCGGTGCGGCCCGATGGCGAACGCCGAGCCGCTCCACGCGTGCTCGGCGATCACCGGCCAGACCAGGTCGGGCTCCCGCAGTTGACTGGTGAACTCGGTCCGGGTGTCACCGCAGCCGTCACAGATGAGCTGCACGGTGCCCGGCCGTAGGCCGGGGACGACGGTCATCTGGCACCTCCCGTGATGCCTGGCGTCCACCGGCAGGGGTGGACTGTCGATGCCGGGCGGGAGCGGTCCACGTCGGTACCGCCCCCGACGAACACGTGTCGCGCAGCACCGCCGGTCGTTGTCAACCCTGGCGCTCCGCTGGGGAACCCGCCGCCCCGGGGTCCGCGACGGCGCGCGTCCCGGCCCTCGGCGGGGCCGCGACGACGTGCAGGACCTGGTCCACCCGGGCGACGTGGAACAGTCGGCGCAGCCGTGGGGACGGACCACGCAGGATCAGCCGACCGCTCAGCGACCACATCCGCCGGTGCGCGTCGAGCAGCAGGGAGATCCCGGCCGCGTCGACGTGGGCACAGTCGGTCAGGTCGATGACCAGTCGGGCCGGCCGGAGGGCGAGCACCCGGTCGAGCACGTCGCCGAGTTCGGCGACCGCGACCCGGTCCAGTGGCTCGGTGAGCGCCACCTCGACCAACTCGGTGGCGGGAGGCTGGGCCGGACGGAGGGCGCTGGTCTCCACCCTGCCGTTCATCGCCACCTCCCACGTTGGACTCCCTCGTCGGCTGCGCCGAGCTTGCGGCAGGCATGTGGCAACGGTCACGCGACAATGTGACGGTTCCATGACAACCACCCCATTCGTACGGTACGGGGGTGGATTTGGCCTGGCCATCGGCAACTTGGATGATGGCCTGCATGACCGGAGTGCTGGTGATCGAGGACGATGACCGGATCCGCCTGTCGTTGGTCCTCGCCCTGGAGGACGAGGGGTACGAGGCACGGGGGGTCGCCACCGCCGAGGAGGGGCTGGTGGAACAGCGCAGCCGCCCGGCGGACACCGTGCTCGTCGACCTGATGCTGCCCGGTGTGGACGGGTTCGAGTGCATCCGGCAGCTACGCCGACACGACGGGGTGCCGATCGTCGTGGTCAGCGCCCGTGACGACACCCACGACATCGTCGCCGCGCTGGAGGCCGGAGCCGACGACTACCTGGTCAAACCGGTGGCGATCAAGGAGCTGTCGGCCCGGCTGCGGGCGCTGCGCCGCCGGGGCCGGACCCTCGACCCGGAGGTCACCATGGCGACCCTGGTCTTCGGCGCGTTGGAGATCGTCCCCGACGGTGGGGAGGTACGGCTGCACGGGGAGCCGGTGGCCCTGACCCGTACCGAGTTCCGGCTGCTCTGCGAACTGGCCCAGCATCCGGGACGGATCCTGTCCCGGCAGCAGTTGCTGCAACGGGTCTGGGACCACACTGTCGGCGACGAGCGGCTGGTCGACGTCCACGTGGGGCGGCTGCGGCAGAAGATCGAGCACGACACGGCCCGACCCCGGTACCTGCTGACCGTCCGGGGTCTCGGCTACAAGTTGCAGCGATGAGCCGGGGCGCCGTGGTCCGTCGGGCGGCGATGCGCCGGGCCGGGCTGCGTACCCGGGTGACGGCCGGGTTCACCGCCGGGGCGTTGGCCCTGTCCACGGCGATCGCCCTGGTCAGCTACCAGGTGACCCGGAGTTCGCTGCTGGCCGAGCGGGAGCGGACTGCGGTGCGGGCGGCGTACCTGGACGCGACTGTGGTCCAGGCGGGTCTCGCGGCCGACCGGCCGGACATCCTGGAGATCCTCCGGTCCCTGGACACCGGGGGGAACCGGCGGGCGATGCTGCACCTCGACGGCGAGTGGTACGCCCGCAACCTGGACGCCGGGATCACCGACTCGATCCCGGCGGCGTTGCAGCAGCTCGCCCAGTCCGGTCAGCCGGTGGTGCAGCGGGTCAGGGCCGGCGGGCAGCCGGCCCTGGTCGTCGGGGTCCCCCTCGCCCCCGGCACCACCTTCTACGAGGTGGACTCCCTGGTCGAGTTGCAGAACACCCTGCGGGTGCTGGCGATCGTGCTGACCCTGGTGGCGCTGAGCACCGCCGTCGCCGCCGCCTCGCTGGGCCGGCACGCCACCGGGTACGTGCTGCGACCACTGCGGCGCGTCACCGACGCCGCCCAGGAGATCACCGACGGCAACCTGACGGCTCGGCTCGACCCGACCGACGAGCCGGACCTGGCCCGGCTCACCACCAGCTTCAACGGCATGGTCGACCAGCTCTCCGCCCGGATGCAGCGGGACCGGCGGTTCGCCGCCGACGTCAGTCACGAGCTGCGTTCGCCGTTGCAGACCCTGGAGGCGGCGGCGAGTGTCCTGGCCCGCCGCCGGGACCGGCTCGACCAGCGGACGGCGGTCGCTGTGGACCTGGTCAACGCCGAGGTGGCCCGGTTCCAGGCGCTGGTAAACGATCTGATCGAGCTGGCCCGCAGTGACCAGCCGGCGGAACGCTCCCCGGTGGACATGGTGGACCTGGCCCGGCAGGTGTGCCGGACCCACCAGGTCTCCCCGGAGGTGGTGGTCGCCGAGGAGGGTGCCGCGCGGGTCTGGGAGGTGGACCGGCGGCGGGTCACCCAGCTGCTGTCCAACCTGGTGGAGAACGCCCTGCGGCACGGCGGCGGGCCGTGTGCCGTCCGGGTCGGCAGCGAACCGGACGGGCACCTGCTGACAGTCGAGGACGAGGGGCCGGGCATCCGGGCGGAGGACCGCGAGGTGATCTTCGACAGGTTCGTCCGGGGCCGGGCCGCCCACGTCCGGGGCGCAGGCGACGGCACCGGCCTGGGACTGGCCCTCGTCGCTCAGCACGCCGCCGCCCACGGCGGACGGGTCGACGTCACCGACCGGCCCGGCGGCGGGGCCCGGTTCCAGATCCACCTGCCGGCGAGCCCGCAGTGAGCGTCCCCGGCGGCGTCGACCGCCCGAGCCCGGCACCTCGCCGCCGCCGAGGCGGTCGGTTCGTCCCGCAGCGCCGAGTCCGGTTGGTGGCGGTCGTCCTCTGCGCGGTCGCCGGGTGCGGGGTCTCCGCCGAGGACAGCCCCCGGGCCATCGAGCCGCCGGGGGGCCCGCATCCGGTGGTGACCACCCCGGCGGTCGAGCCCTCCGGTCAGCTCACCGTGGCGCTCTGCTTCGTCCGCGACGACGCGCTGATCCGGGTGGACCGACGGGTGACTGCCCCGTCGACTCCCGACGAGCAGCTGCGGCTGCTGGAGGCCGGCCCGACGAGCACCGACCGGGAGGCGGGTCTGACCACCGCGCTGGTCGGGGTGAGTCGGATCACCGGGATACGGGTGACCGGTCGGGAGGCGCTGGTGGACGTGTCGAACGGACAGGTCGGCACCGGGCGTACCGACGAGATGCTCGCCTTCGGTCAGATCGTCTGCACCCTGACCGCCCGGACCGACGTGGACCTGGTGTCGTTCCTGCACGACAGCCGCCGACTGGGGGTGCCCCGGGCCGACGGGTCCCTGTCGACAGGGCCGCTGACCGTCTCCGACTATCCGGTGCAGCGGTGAGTCCGCCGACGTCGGTTGGCCGACGGGTCCCCCCGGGCCGGGGGAAGATCCGCTATAAGTGACGCATGGACTTCCCGCCGTATCTGGCCTCCATGCCGATGCACGCGATCACCGAGATCCACGGTGAGCCCGGCCTCCGGGCGAGGTTCGGGTTGGAGGTGGAGGCGTTCGACGCGTCGGCCCGTCGGCGGCTGACCGAGGCGCTGGATCTCGCGGCCGACCTGCACCGCGACGACCGGCGGGTCCGCGAGCCGTACCTGAACCACCTGTTGCGGGTGAGCATCCGGCTGATGCACCACTACCAGGTCCGGGACGTCGACGTGATCGTCGCCGGGCTGCTGCACGACGCGGTGGAGGACCATCCGGCGGAGTTGGCAGGTGACCACCGGGTCTGCACCGACCCGGCCGGTGGTGCCGGTGCCACCGCAGTCGGGGCCGGTGGTGACGCGGGGGTTCCGGCGGATCCCCTGGTCGCCGCCGAGGCCCAGGCCCGCGCCGCCGCCATCGAGGTGTTGGCCGGGCGGTTCGGGGCCCGGGTCGCCCGGCTGGTCGCGGCGGTGACCAACCCGTTGTACGACCCGGACCGCGACCGCGACAGCCAGTACCGCGAGCACGTCGCGACGAGCCTTGACGACGAACCGTGGGCCCGGGTGATCAAGGTGTCCGACTTCACCGACAACGGGGTCGGGGTGATCCACGCGGTGGGTCCCCGGGTCGCCGGGTGGGCGGCGAAGTACCGCCCGCTGGTGCCGATCCTGCGGGAACTGGTGGCCCGGCCGGACACCCCGCTCTCCGCCCCGGTGAAGCAGCACATCTTCGACCAGCTCGACCTGGCCGAGGAGCGGTTCAGCGCGATCCTCGACCAGCCCGTACGCCCGCGTTGACTCAGGTGTGCAGGTCCCGACGGCGGTAGCCGACCAGACCGGCCCCGACCAGCAGCACCGCGAGCGCTGTCAGCGCCACCAGGGGCGGTGCCGTCACGTCCACGGCGGGGGCCGCCGGCACGTGGGTGAACGGGGACAGGTCGAGCACCGGCTGCGGCAGGTCCAGCACCGCCCCGAGCTGCCCGATCAGCAGGAACACCAGCAGCGCCGACCAGGACAGCGGGACCGACCAGCGGGGGGCCAGCCCGACCAGGGCCAGCACCACCCCGGCCAGGACCAGCAGGGCGGGCAGCCGGACCAGTGCGGCACCTGTCACCTCCAGGGTCCGACCCGCGACGTCACCGACGGCCAGGCCGTACCCGAATCCGGTGCCGGCCCCGGCGACCAGGATCAGCACGGTGACGCCGAGCACCGTGGCGAGCAGGTGCCCGCCGAGCCAGGTACGCCTGTCGACGGAGGTGGCCAGGACCGCCTCCAGGATGCCGTCGGTCTCCTCGGTGCGGACCCGCAGCAGCGCCTGCACCACGTACGCGCCGACGACCAGCGCGAAGATCCCCAGCAGCGCCGACAGGTACGCGTCGACCAGGGCCGGACCGCCGCCGAAGCGGGTGACCAGCTCGGCGGCGGCGTCGTTGTCGGCCACCATGGCGTCGATCTCGTCGCCGACCACACCCATCGCGACCGCCAGCAGGGCGACCCCCACCGTCCAGCCGACCAGCGTGCCGCGTTGCAGACGCCAGGCCAGCCCGAACGGGCTGAGCATCCGGGGCGACGCCGACGCCGGACCGGGCCGGGCGGCGAACAGTCCGGCACCGAGGTCCCGCCGGTCGGTGAGCCGGTACGCGAGGGCGACCGCCACCAGCAGCAACCCCAGCGGGAGCAGCAGCACCCACCAGCGGACGTCCCCGTAGGGGCGGATCTGGGTGCCCCAGCCCAGCGGGGACAGCCAGGACGGCCAGGCGCTGGTCAGCTGCGTCCCGTCGGCGCTCACCCGGCCGAGGACGTCCCCGGCCGCCCGCCCGGGCGTCCTCGTCGTCGCGGTAGGCGCACTGAGGTGGATGGGT
>NZ_JBEPEQ010000045.1:0-43214 GCF_040300925.1 Micromonospora sp. NPDC000207 | reverse complement strand
CGGCGAAGATGCTCGCCGAGTCCGCCCTCTGCCTGGCCCTGGACGACCTCCCGACCACCGCCGGTCAGGTCACCTCCCACGCCCCCTGCCCGGTCCTCGTCGCCCGAGGCGACGACCGACCCACCGGCCCGGTCGTCGTCGGCGTCGACGCCTCCCCGCTGTCCCACGACGCCGTCGAGTTCGCCGCCCGGGAAGCCCTCACCCGCGACACCGACCTGGTCGCCCTGCACGCCTACCGGCACCCCACCACCACCGGCCCCGGCGACATGCAACCCCTGGTGTACGACCGCGCCGACCTCCACGAGGAGGAGGACCGGGTCACCGCAGAGGTCCTCGCCGGAGCCGCCGAACGCTGGCCCGGGCTCACCGTCACCCGACGCACCGTCCGGGCCCGACCCCGCGCCGCCCTGCTCGACGCCGCCCGATCCGCCCAACTCGTCGTCGTCGGCGGACACGGCCACAGCGCACTCGGCGGTCTCCTGCTCGGCTCCACCGGCCACGCCCTGCTGCACCACGCCGACTGCCCCGTCGCCGTGGTCCGCGCCCCGCACTGACAGAGGCCGCACCGCACTCTCCCGGGCCGTCGCTCACTCTCCCGGGCCGCGCCGCACTGACACCTGCCGCACCGGCGACAGGGCCGCGACCCGTCGCCGGTGCATGCGGCGGACGTGGCCGGGTAGACGCGCCGGACACGTCACCACGGCACCGAGGGAGGCGACAATGCCGGGACCACGCCCAGGCAGCAATGCCTACGACAAGGACCGCGCGCGACTACGGAACCTGATCGAGAACTCCGGGCGCGCGGCGGACGGCAAGGCCGACGACGTGGCCAACCGGATCCTCCAGGAGGACCAGGGACGGCGGGGCGTCGTACGCGGAGACCGCACCTACGGCCCGAAGGGTGAACGCGAACCCGGCGACCCCAAGTGAGGGCCGCCGCCGTCGACGGTGCCCTCGCCGGTGCGGTGGGCAGCGTCGCGCTCAACGTCGTCAGTTACCTCGACATGGTGGTGCGGGCACGCCCGGAGAGCTCCACCCCGCAGGCCAGCGCCGGACGCCTCGCCGAGGTGGCCGGGATCGACCTGGGCCCGCAGGAGACGGCGGCCAACCGCCGCTCCGGGCTCGGCCCGGTGCTCGGGTACGGGTTGGGCATCGCCGCCGGGGCGGTGTTCGCCCTGTTCGTGGGTGACCGCCGCCCGCCACGGCCGGTGGAGGTGGCGATCCTCGGCGGCGGGGTGATGACCCTGTCCGACGGGTCGATGACCGCTCTCGGGGTGACCCGTCCCCGGTCCTGGACCCGGTCGGACTGGTTGGCCGACCTGGTGCCGCACCTGGCGTACGGGCTCGCCGCGTCGGCGAGTTGGCGTCGGCTGCGCCGCCGGTGACCGGCGGCACCTCGTCTCGACCGTCCTAGGATGAAAGTGGGTGGGGGTGTCCCGACGGACATCACCGGGACACCCCCACCCGGGTCGGTCAGTCCCGGTCGCCGCTGGCGTCCTCGGCGACCGGACCGTCCACCGGGCCGTACGGGGAGACCTGCCCCTCCGGCACCGCCCGGCCCGCATCACCACGGGACCGGGCACCCGACGGCGGGCGGACCCGCGGCGACGGCCCCTTGGAGTCCTGCACCGCACTGTTACGGGCGTCACGACGCAACTCGGGCTGCTGTGGATTCGTCACGGTCTCGGCTCCTCTCGACGGGGCGTTGACTTACTCGGGTACCCACTCCCTCCCCCGGCATGCCCGACACGCGCAATTCCCGACCCGGCGGGCCCACCCGAGGCGCGAGACCACGGATGGTCCGCCGTCGGGCGGGTACCCGGCGGGCATGGCCGACGACGACCGCACCACGGCGCGGGCACTGCTGCGACGGCAGGGCCGCACCTACGCCGACGAGGCCGGCATCGACCTGGCCGACCGGCCCGGACCCCTGTACCAGCTGCTGGTGTTGACCACGCTGCTCAGTACCCGGATCCGCGCCGGGGTGGCGCTGCACGCCGCCCGGGAACTGTTCGCCGCCGGATACCGCACCCCGGCGACGATGGCGGCGGCGACCTGGCAGGAGCGGGTCGACGCGCTCGGCCGCGGCCACTACCGCCGCTACGACGAACGCACCGCCTCGGAACTGGGCCAGGGTGCCGACCTGTGCCTCGACCGCTGGCACGGCGACCTGCGGCGACTCCACCGGGCCGCCGACGGCGACCGGACCGCGCTGCGCCGGATGCTCACCGAGTTCCCCGGCATCGGCCCCACCGGCGCCGACATCTTCCTGCGCGAGGCTCAGACCGTCTGGCCCGACCTGCGCCCCTACGCCGACCGGCGGACCCTGGCCGGGGCACGGCACCTCGGGCTGCCCACCTCGGCGGCCCGGCTGGCCGACCTGGTCGGCGGAGCCGACTTCGGCCGGTTCGCCTCCGCGTTGGTCCGGGTCGCCCTCGATCCCGACTCGGCCCGGAAGGTCACCGCCGCCGCCCCGTGACGGGTCACTTGGCGGCCGGACGGGTCAGGTGCCACACCAGCGCCGCCGCGAGGGCTGCCAGCACCAGCAGGCCACCGGAGATCCCGTCGCCCTCCTCGCCGCGACGGCCGGTGGTCCCGAAGTAGATCACCGCGACCCCGGCCAACACCGCGAAGAAGGTACGCCACCCTCGGTCGTTCACCACCGGACCGTACGACCAGAACCTCACCCACATGACCGTTTCGGCGGGTTCGTCCCGCTGCCGGGTGGGCTTCGACCCCCGGGAGGAGGTCTAGTCGGTCATCAGGTCGTCCAAGGAGATGGCGTGGGTCATCAACCACCGGGCCAGAGCGGGCATCCCGAACAGCCACAACGGCGCCGACTCGGTCGTCCCGTTCGTGGCGAACACCGCGAACCGCAGGTCCGGGGCCCGATACGCCTCGATCCGCCACCGGTGGTTACGGTCCCGCCACACCGCCGAGGGGTCCACACCCCTCACCCTAGGCGGCCCGCACCCCCACCCGGGGGCGACCACCGCAACCACCCGCGCCCCCACCCACCGGCCCAGAGAGGGGCACGCTCACCGGCGCACGGGCGACGCCGTGATCCCGCCCCCGGACGAGGCCGCGACGACGCTGCGGGTGTCGTCCGGATGCCGCCGGGTCACCCCCTGCCGGTCCAACAACTCCAACAACGGCACCGCCACCCGACGGGTCGTGTCCAGGGCCTGCCGGGCCGCACTGAGGGTGAACGGCTGCGCCAGACCCGCCAACACCCGACCCGCCTCCTCCACCGCCCCCGGCGCCAACACCACGTTCCCCGCCACCCGCACCAGGGCACCGGCCCGCACCGCCGCCCCGATCTCCCGCGCCCCCAACCCCAACTCCGCCAGACACTCCGCCTCCGGAGCCCGGAACGGCCGCTGCGCCAACCCCACCCGCAGCCGCCGCACCGCCGCCGCCACCGCCGCCGGCAGGTCCGGGCCACCACCACCGCAGACCCGGCCGGCCACCAGCCGCAACGGGGGACCCACCAACGCCTCCACCAACGCCCGGTCCGGCAGACCCAACCGATGCCGCAGCGCCTCCACCGGTGCCCCCGGCTCCAACGGGCACTCCCGCGCGTACCGGGTGACCTCCTCGGCCAACCGGGAACGCAACCCGGCCCAGTGCCCCGCATCGGCCAACCACGGCCCGACCACCACCGGCGCCCCCACCACCGGCACCCCCATCCGCAGCAGGTCCGCAGCCCGCACCAGACCACGACGACGCAACTCACCCACCAGATCCGGACGCCCGTCGACCTCCCCCAACACCACAGCCCGGGCCCGCGCGGCACCCCGCCGCCGCAACGGCGGCGGATCGACGTCCAGGACCCGCACCCCACCGGCGACGTGCCGCCGACCCGGATCCCGCAACACCGCCCGATCCCCCACCCACAGCGGCAACGGCCGATCCAACCGCAGCCGGGCCGTGTCCACCCCCAACGGTCGCACCCGCACCGCCACCGACGCCGACCCCACGTGCACCATCGCCGCGCCGGGCAGGTCGGCCACCGGATCCCCGACCACCCGGACGTCCACCACCGCACTGGACCGGAACCGGTCCGGCGTCACCAACGCCTCCCCCCGCACCAGACGACCCCGGGCCGTCCCCCGCAGGTTCACCGCCACCCGCGCCACCCCGGTCACCTCCTCCCGGGCCACCCCCATCACCTGCAACCCCCGGACCCGGACCTCCTCACCGGTCCCGGCCACCCACAGCCGATCCCCGACCCGAAGCCGACCCGCCCCCAGGGTGCCGGTCACCACGGTGCCCGCCCCCCGAACCGTGAACGACCGGTCCACCCACAACCGCACCGGGCCGTCGACCACCGGCCGGGGCAACCCGGCACCGAGGCGGTCCAGGGCCGCCCGCACCCCGGCCAGACCCACCCCGGTCGTCGCACTGACCGCCACCGCCTCCACCGCACCCAGACTCGTCGCCGCCACCTCGGCCCGACCCCGGGCCAACGCCGGACCCGGATCGGCCAGATCGGCGCGGGTCACCACCAACAGGCCCGCCCGCACCCCCAGGGCGTGCAACGCCGCCAGGTGCTCCGCCGACTGCGGCATCCACCCCTCGTCCGCAGCGACCACCACCACCGCCGCCGGCACCGGACCCACCCCGGCCAGCATGTTCGGCACGAACCGCTCATGCCCCGGAACGTCGACGAACGCCACAGTCGCCCCCGACGGCAACCGCGTCCACGCGAACCCCAGGTCGATGGTCATCCCCCGGCGGCGTTCCTCCGCCCACCGGTCCGGTTCCATCCCGGTCAACGCCCGCACCAGAGTGGACTTGCCGTGGTCCACGTGACCGGCCGTCGCCACCACCCACGACTCAGCCCCCGACCGGTCAACCCCCGACCGGGACACCCAACACCGCCTCCCGCACCGTCGCGTCGGCATCCACCGGCACACACCGCAGATCCAACAGGAGCCGACCCCGGACCACCCGCCCCACCACCGCAGGGCACCCCGTCCGCAGCGGCCCCGCATACCAGGGCGGCAGGCTCAACGCCCACGACTCCAACTCCACCCCCGGCGCACCACCGCCACCCACCACCGCCACACTGCGCACCACCTCCGCCTCACGACCAGCAGCCCTCAGCTCCTCCCCCAGCCGCCCCACCCGACGCCGCAACACCACCGGATCGGCGTGCAGCGCCGCCCGTACCGGGGTGACCGGGTCACCGAGGGTCGCCGCCAACGCCGCCAGGGTCAACTTGTCCACCCGCACCGCCCGCGCCAGGGGATGCCGACGCAACCGCTGCACCACGTCGGCGTCACCCAACAACAGACCCGCCTGCGGACCACCCAGGAGCTTGTCGCCACTGGCGGTCACCAACGTCGCCCCGGCCCGCAGGGCACTCGCCGCGTCCGGCTCGTCGGGCAACGACGGATCCGCCGCCAACAACCCCGACCCGATGTCGACCACCACCGGCACCCCCAGGGTCGCCAGCTCCCGCACCGACACCGACCCCGTGAACCCGGTGACCACGAAGTTCGACGGGTGGACCTTCAACACGAACCCCGTCCGAGGCCCGAGCGCCGCCGCGTAGTCGGCCACCGTACTCCGGTTGGTGGTCCCCACCTCGACCAACCGGGCACCCGTGCTGACCAGCAGATCCGGCAACCGGAACCCGTCACCGATCTCCACCAGCTCACCCCGGCTCACCACGATCTCGGCACCCGCGGCCAACGCCGTCGCCGCCAACACCAACGCCGCCGCCCCGTTGTTGACCACGTGCACGCCGCCCGCGTCCGGAACGGCCGCCGCCAACGCGTCCAGGGCGTCCCGGCCGCGACGGGCCCGCCGCCCGGACACCAGATCCAACTCCACGTCGGTGTGACCGGCAGCAGCCACCACCGCCTCCACGGCCCGACGCGACAACGGCGCCCGCCCCAGGTTGGTGTGCAGGACCACGCCGGTGGCATTGAGCACCGGACGGACCACCGCAGCGGGCAACGCCGCCACCGCCGCCTCCACCACCCGCTCCGGCGCGATCTCACCCCGGCGCGCCCGGTCCTGCGCCTGACCGATGATCACCTTCACCCGGTCCCGGCCCAGCGTCGCCACCGCGGCGGCCAACCGGGCCTCGGCCAGCAGAGTGTCAGTACCCGGCACCCGACGCCGCTGGTCCCCCATCGAATCCACTCCCGACCCGTCGGCACGCCCGACACCGGAGGGCACCGACGTCGATGGCGGAGACGGACGGGAATCGAACCCGCCTGGCCCGGGTCCCGGACCACACCGGTGTTGAAGACCGGGAGGGGCACCAGCCACCTGAACGCCTCCACGCAGCAGTGAACCACAGCGGCCACCACCCGCGCGCCCGACCAGACGGGAAACCCGGCGCCCTCAGCCCCCGGACGCGGCCCGCCGAGCCATCCGCTCCCGCTGCGGCACCACCGTGTACTTCGGATCCCGGGCCGACGCCACCCCCGCGTGGAACACCCCGAACCGGGTGGCCACCGACCCGGCCAGCAACGCCCCACCCGCCACCGCCGCCACCCACCGCCGCCGGCGACCCCACACCGCCCCGACCGCCCCCGCCACCGTCAACACCCGACCCGCCCGCAGCAACCACCCCGGCCGCCCGGTCCGATACGGCTCACCCACCAGACCCAACCGCGACTCCATCCGATGCGCCCCCGCCCACTCCATCACCGCACCCGCCACCGCCAACCGCCGCGCCGGACCGGCCTGCGCCACCGGCACGGCAAGCAACCCCACACCCGCGCCGCTGGCCAACGCACTACCCGCGAAGATCACCGGCAACTCCGGGTACGCCTCGTGCCACGACGGCACCGCCGTGTCCGCCAACAACACCCCCGTGTACGTCGCCAGCGCCGGCGCCGTCACCGCCGCCACCACCCCACCGACCCGCCCCACCGGCGGCAACACCCGACCCACCACCCCCAGCGGCCCCCGCTGCGGCAGCCACCCCGCCCCCTCGGCCACCGCCGCCACCCCCGCCGCCGGACCGAACACCGTCAGGATCCACGTCCCCACCGACATCGGAGACGTCGGCTTCGCCACCCGCAGCATGTGATGGAACCGCTCCGGACGACCCAGATCCGACACCAGCAACCCGCCACTGGCCGCCACCGCCACCGCCGCCGCCAACCGGCCCGCCCGCCGCACCGCAGGCCGACCCGTCACCTGCCCACCCAACCCCAACAGCGACGCCCCCGCCGCCAACCCCCCGGTGAACAGGTACGCCGGGATCTCCCACGTCCACACCGGCGGCTTCACGATCGGCCGACCGTAGTAGGACGTGAACCGCGCCGCCGGCACCGCCAGCGCCTCCCCACCACCGTGCTCCCGCCGACCCCGACCACCACCCGACGCCCCACCACCACCCGTCACGACGACCCCCCGACGAACGCCACCACCGCCGCCGCCGCCATCGCCAACGCCGCCACCCCCGCCCGCCGCCACATCGACGGCAACCTCCGCGTCGGCACCACCGGATCCGGCGGCAACCCGTACACCTCCGGCTCGTCCAACAACAGGAAGAACGCACCGTCCCCACCCACCCCGTCCGCCGGATCGTGCCCGTAGAGCCGGGCCCCCGACACCCCCTGCGACCGCAACACCCCCACCCGCTGCTCGGCCCGCCCCCGCAACTCCTCCAACGGGCCGTACTGGATCGACTCCGTCGGACACGCCTGCGCGCACGCCGGCGTCAACCCCGCACCGATCCGGTCGTAACACAACGTGCACTTCCACGCCCGACCGTCGTCGGCCCGCCGATCGATCACCCCGTACGGGCACGCCGACACGCAGTACCCACACCCGTTACAGATGTCCTCCTGCACCACCACCGTGCCGAACTCCGTCCGCAACAACGACCCCGTCGGACAGACGTCCAGACACCCCGCCTCCGTACAGTGCTTACAGACGTCGGACATCATCAACCAGCGGAAATCCGTCCGCTGACCGACCCCGGTCTCCCGACCCGGCGGCCGGGCACCCGGCATCCCCAGGAACTGCGACCCCGACCCGACCGGATCAGGACCGGGGGCGGCGTCGGAGCAACCGGCCGGCTGCTCGACGAACGCCACATGCCGCCACGAGTTCGCAGTCAACGCCCCCGTGTTGTCGTACGACATCCCCAACAGGTCCAACCCCGACGTCGGAACGTCGTTCCACTCCTTGCACGCCACCTCACACGCCTTACAACCGATACAGACACTCGTGTCGGTGAAGAACCCCATCCGGGGCGGCGCATCCACCCAACCGGCCGCCACCGCCGGATCCACCCAACCGCCCTCAGTCGACACGACCCTCCCCCTCCGACGGCACCTCGGTCGTCACCGTCGGCGGCTCCAGACCCGCCCGACGCCGATACCACCCCACCAGAGCCAGCAACTCCCCACCCACCGGCCGACGCCCCGGACGCAGATCACACGTCCCCACCTTGCTCTCCTGGATCAACACGTTCGGATCCAACGTGATACCGAACAGGTCGTTCGCCGAATCCCCCGTCACCAACCCCGCCGACCCGAAGTGATACGGCAACCACACCTGATGGATCAGACGCCCCTCCACCCGCAACGGCGTCAACCTGTCGGTCACCAACACCCGCGCCTCGATCACCGACCGGGCACTCACCAGATGCGCCCACCCCAGATGCGTCAACCCCACCTCGGCCGCCAACGCCCCGGACACCTCGACGAACATCTCCGGCTGCAACTCCGCCAACGGCGCGACCGTACGACTCATCCCACCCGCCGTGTGATGCTCCGTCAGCCGACTCACAGTAAACACGTACGGAAACACCCCGGCCTGCGGCGACGGCGCACTCGGATTGATCGGATTCACCGGATGGTCGTACACCTTCCGGGTCGGGTTGGCCTGCTGACCGTAGAACGCATTCACCACCGGCGACTCGGCCGGCTCGTAGTGCGTCGGCAACGGCCCGTCCAACACCCCACTCGGCGCGTACAACCACGCCTTCCCGTCCCCCTGCATCACGAACGGATCCACCCCGGACAACCCCGCCACCCCCGACGCCCCCTCCGGCGGCCGATACGACGGCGGCTTCGTCCGCTCGAAATCCGGCACGTCGTGACCGGTCCACTCGCCGCGCTCGGAGTCCCACCACACGTACCGCTTCCGCTCACTCCACGGCCGACCCTCCGGATCCGCCGACGCCCGGTTGTAGAGCATCCGCCGGTTCGCCGGCCACGCCCACCCCCACTCGGCCGCCACCCAGTCCTGCTCCCGCCCCGGCCGACGCCGCGCCGCCTGGTTCACCCCGTCGGCGAACACCCCCGTGTAGATCCAACAACCCACCGCAGTGGAACCGTCGTCACGCGCCTGCGTGAACGCCGACAACAGCCGACCCGACACCGTGTCGTACCCGTTGATCTCCCGCAGCACCGCCTCCGCGCTCGGCTCGGCCCACCGCCCGTGCGTCGGATAATCCCAGGTCGCCGCCAACAGAGCCCGATCCCTCGGCGCCGTCGACCCCGCCAACTTCTCCCGCAACACCCGACCCAGGTGGAAGAAGAACCACAACTCCGACCGCGCGTCACCCGGCGGATCCACCGCCTTCTCCCGCCACTGCAACAACCGCTGGGTCTGGGTGAACGTCCCCTCCTTCTCCACGTGCGAGGCAGCCGGCAGGAAGAACACCTCGGTACGACACTCGGTGGGAACGATCTCCCCCGTCGCCACCTCCGGAGAATCTCGCCAGAACGTCGCCGACTCGATCTCGAACAGGTCCCGCACCACCAACCAGTCCAGATTGGCCATCCCCAGCCGCTGCGCCCGCCCGTGCGCCGACCCCACCGCCGGATTCTGACCGAGCAGGAAATACCCCTTCACCTTCCCGTCGATCATGTTCAACACCTGCTGGTACGTCCCGTGGTCCCCGGTCATCCGCGGCAACCAGCCGTACCCGAAATCGTTGTCCGGCGTCGCCGCGTCCCCCCAGTACGCCTTCAACAGACTCGCCGCATACGCCCGGGCGTTCCCCCAGAACCCCTTCTGACCGGCAGCCGCCATCCCGTCCACCCACGCGTCGAACGTCGGATGGCTCTCCGCGTGCGGCATCGGCAGATACCCGGGAAGCAGGTTGAACAACGTCGGAATGTCAGTCGACCCCTGGATGCTGGCGTGCCCCCGCAACGCCATGATCCCCCCACCGGGCCGACCGATGTTGCCCAACAACGTCTGGATGATCGCCCCCGTACGGATGTACTGCACACCCACGCTGTGCTGCGTCCACCCCACCGAGTAGACGAGCGCCCCCGTCCGCTCCCGCCCCGAGTTCTCCGTCCACGCCCGCGCCAACTCCAGGAACCGCTCCTGCGGGACACCACACACCCGCTCCACCATCTCCGGGGTGTACCGGGCGAAGTGCCGCCGCAGGATCTGGTACACGCACCGTGGATGCTGCAACGACTCGTCCCGCTGCAACGGCCCCGCCACCCCCGGACCGTGCGACTCGTGCTCCAACCCCGCCGCCGAATCCCGCTCACGAACGGTGTCACCACCACCCGAGCCACCCTCACGCCCCGCGTACTGCCAACTGTCCTGCGTGTAACTCGCCGTCGCCGGATCGAAGCCGGAGAAGAGCCCGTCACCGTCCTCCGCGTCGACGTACCGCTCACTGACGATCGTCGACGCATTCGTGTACGCCAACACGTACTCCCGGAAGTCCAGACCGTTCTCCAGGATGTACCGCACCACCCCACCCAACAACGCGATGTCCGTACCAGCCCGAATCGGCAGGTAACCGTCGGCCACAGCGCTGGTCCTGGTGAACCGCGGATCGACGTGGAACACCTTCGCACCACGCCGCTTGGCCTCCATCACCCACTGGAAACCCACCGGATGAGCCTCGGCCATGTTGGAACCCTGGATCACGATGACGTCAGAGTTCGCCAGGTCCTGCTGAAAGTCCGTCGCACCACCGCGACCGAAGCTGGCCCCCAGACCGGGGACGGTGGCGGAGTGTCAAATACGGGCCTGGTTCTCGATCTGCAACGCCCCCAACACGGTGAACAACTTCTTGATGAGGTAGTTCTCCTCGTTGTCCAACGTCGCCCCACCGAGACTGGCGATCCCCAACGTCCGGTTCACCGCCCGCCCGTGCGCGTCGGTCTCCTCCCACGTCTGCGCCCGCGCAGCGATCACCCGATCGGCGATCATGTCCAGGGCGACGTCGAGATCCAGATCCTCCCACTGCGTCCCGTACGGCCGCCGATACCGGACCTTCGTCTGCCGCAACGGACTGGTGACCAGACTCCGACTCGCCGCACCCTTCGGACAGAGCCGACCCCGCGAGATCGGACTGTCCGGATCCCCCTCGATCTGGGTGACCTGCCCGTCGGCGACATAGACCCGCTGACCGCAACCCACAGCACAGTAGGGGCACACCGACCGGACCACCCCGTCGGCGTCCTCGGTACGCGCCGACAACCCCGCAGTACGCGCCGACTGCGCCGCCGCCCCCCGACCGAGCGGATCGTCCCCGGTGAGCTGCCGATAGACCGGCCAACCCGCGATGAAGGTCCGCAAACCCATCCCGCGAACCCCCCTCCGCCCGGCCGACCACCGACGTCCCGACCATAGAACAACCCACCCCGCCCCGCGACCCCGTCGACAGGGAGTTCCCCCGACCGGGAAACGGGAACCCCACCCTCCATGACGGCCCTGCTCGCCCCGGTGCTGCTCGGCGTCGCCGGGGTCGCCCTGGCCGCCCTCGGACCGGCCACCGCCCGACCCCTCCCCCGGCCCTGGCGCGGCACCGTCACCACCGCCACCCTCGGCAGCGCCCTGCTCCTGCTCACCAGCCCCCTGCTGGGTGGATCCGCGCTCCGCGCCCTCCCCGTCCTCTGGTGGGTCCTGCTGGCCTCCACCACCTGTCGACTCGCCCGCGACCGCCGACGCGGCCACCCCGGCCCCACACCCCCCGGTGACCCCCACCCCCCGGCCCGGTGACGACCGGCCGACGGCGGGGTGGACGACGTCCGGCCACGACAGGGCTACCCTGAGACCATGCAGGGTGTCGTCCAGACCGAACCCGCCGCCGCCGGTCACCGCTCCTACGGCCGGGTGGCCCACCTGGCCCGCCCGGGCCGTCCCGCCGTCGTCGTCGGCACCCTCACCGAACTCACCGGCCCCGTCCAGGGGGTGGTCGAGCTTCCGGTGCGCCTGATGTGGAGCCCCGACCGCACCTTCGACCTCGCCGACCCCGACCAGCTGCTCTGGATGTACGAGAACGTGCTGCGGGAGAGCACCAGGGCCGAGGACCTCCGCGCGCTCATCGACGCGACGATGCTGCGCCGGGTGTGGCGCACCCTCAACCTGCCACGCGGCGTACGCCTGGCCTGGGAGAGCCGACACCGGGTGCTCCGGGCGGGGTGAGCACCGCCCACCTGCACGACTTCTACCGCGAGGTGGCCCGGGTGGCGCTGACCGCCGCCGGACCCCACCGGTTCGTCCTCGGCGGCGGGGTGGCCTGGGCCGCCCACGGGCTGGTCGCCCGCCCGACCGAGGACGTGGACCTCTTCGCCGACGTGGAGGGGGCGGCCCTCGCCGCCGCCGCCGAGGTCCGGGCCGCGCTGGAGCGGGCCGGGTTCGAGGTGGCCGACGCCGACCCCGACAGTGACCTCGCCGACCTGTTCGCCGGTTTCGAACAGGACCTGAAGGACTTCGTGGTCGGGCGGGACGGCCGGCAGATCCGGCTGAGCCTGGCCCGTCTCGACAGGCACCGCAGCCCGGTGGTGATGGACCTCGGCCCGGTGATGGACGTCCGCGACCTGGTGGCGAACAAGACCGCCGCCCTGGTCAACCGGCGGGAGGTGCGCGACTTCATCGACGTCGCCGCCGCCCTGGACCACTATCCGGTGGCGGAACTGCTGGAGTTGGCCCGCCAGATCGACCCGGCGCTGGACCCCGAGGACGTCCGCGCCGCCGGCCGGTACCTGGACCGGGTCCCGGACCAGCGTTTCTCCCGGTACGGCCTGGACGCGGCGGCGGTCCACAGGTTGCGTCGTCGCCTCGCCGTCTGGCCTCGCTGACCGTTGCGCTGGTGATGTTCGTCGATCCGGGATGTGGTGCGTGGGGTGGAGCGGAGCTCACACCCGCTAGGGCATCCTAGGAAGATAGGTGAGTTCGGGGCACGGAATGGGCCGACGGCCGGGGTGAACCGGGACGGACGGGTCAGCGGTGAGGTCGCACCGGGGCGAGGGGCACCGCCTCGGAAGCCCGGCGCGGGTGGGGCAACCGGTCCAGGAGGGCCAGGGCGGCCCGGACCGGGGTGCGCTCCACCACCCGGTCGAAGCTCGCCTCGCCCCGACAGAACCCGGCGAACATCCGCCAGCCCATCGGCGTGGCGAGCAACCCGTGACACATCTGCGGGCGACGCTCGAAGACCTCCAGCAGCCGGTGTCCGGCCCGCATCGACGGCACCAGGGTCTCCCCCACCGCCCGCCCGTAGCCGGCCTGGTCACCCCCGGCCGCCGCCGTACCGGCCAGCTCGCCGGAGCGCAGCGCGAAACTGATCCCCTCCCGGCTCCACGGTTCCAGCAACCCGGCCGCGTCACCGGCCACCGAGACCCGTCCCCGCACCAGCGGGGAGTCCTCCGCCCGACACCGGGTCAGGTGCCCGGAGTCGTGCTCGGGCGGCAGCTCGGCCAGGCCCAGCCGCTGCACGAACGACTTGAGGTAGGCCCGGGTCCGCTCCCCCTCGCCCCGGGCCGCGATCACCCCGACGGTCAACCTGTCCCCCTTCGGGAACACCCACGCGTACGAGCCGGGGATCGGGCCCCAGTCCAAGAGCAGTCGACCCCGCCACCGCCGCTGGTGGACGGGGGGCACCGGAATCTCCAACTCCAGCCCGAGGTCGACCTGCCGGTACCGGACACCCACGTGCCGGGCGGTCACCCCGGAGGAGCCGTCCGCGCCGACCACGGTACGGGCGTGCACCGTCGTACCGTCGGCCAGCCGCAGCCGTACCCCGTCCGGGTCCTGGTCGATCGCGCGGACCGGGGCGCGCTCGCGGACCTGCGCCCCGGCGGACACCGCCGCCGCCCGCAACCGGTCGTCGAACTCCTCCCGGCGCACCATCGTCACCAGCGACCCGCTGCGACACCGGCGGGTGAACCCGCCTCGCCCGTCACGGGTGAAGGTGACCCGGTCCACCCGGTCGTGCACCGGAACCTCGATCCGGCCGGCCACCGCCGCCAACGAGGTGCCGATCAGACCCCCGCCGCAGGTCTTGTAACGGGGGTGCACGGCGCGTTCCAGCACCAGGGTCCGGGCCCCGGCCCGCGCCGCCGCGTGGGCGGCGCTGAGTCCGGCGGGGCCGGCACCGACGACGGCGACATCCCAGACGATCACGCGTGCAGCCTAGGGCAACGAGGTCCGTGCGCCGTCCACCACGGACGGCGCGCCGGAGTACGCGAGGAGCATCTTCGACCCGGGAGCGGGTAACCGCGCGGGGCGTACCGCTCGTGCCGGGCGGTCGGCGGACGAAGGGGGACGGCCATGCACGAGGTGCAGCTCTCGGACATGGAGGCTCGGGTGTACGAGGCGGTCGCCGCGCTGGAGGCGCGGGGACAGGTCCCCTACCCCGACCAGATCGCCGAGGAGGCCGGGCTGACCGAGGAGGAGGTGCACGCGCCGCTGCGGCAGCTGACCGAGCGCAACCTGCTGCACCGGGAGGACTCCCCGATGGCCGGGCTCGACTTCGGCCCCCGTTGGTGTGCCCGACAGATGGCGTGACACCCACAGACACCGGTCCGGACGGTCACCGGGACGCCACGGACCCGGCGGCGGACCGGCGGCGGTGGCAGGCCCTCGCCGTCGGTCTGGTCGCCGCGTTCATGACCCTGCTGGACATCAGCATCGTCAACGTCGCCGTGCCGTCGATCGACAGGGCCCTCGGGGCCGGCCCGAGTGACCTGCAGTGGGTGCTGTCCGGGTACGCGCTCACCTTCGGTCTGGTCCTGGTGCCGGCCGGGCGGTTCGGCGACGCACGCGGGCGGCGGGCGGTGTTCCTGTTGGGGGTGGCGTTGTTCACAGTCACCAGCGCGGTGGCCGGGCTGGCCCGGTCACCGGAGTGGCTGATCGCCGCCCGACTCCTCCAGGGGGCCGCCGCCGGGGTGGTCAACCCGCAGGTCACCGGGCTGATCCAGGAACTGTTCCGGGGGCCGGAACGGGCCCGACCGTTCGGTCTGCTGGGTGCCACGATCGGGGTCTCCACGGCGGTGGGGCCGCTGCTGGGCGGGGTGCTCATCCACATCGGCGGGGCGGAGCACGGGTGGCGGTGGGTGTTCTTCGTCAACGTTCCGGTCGGGATCGTCGCCATGGTGTTCGCCTGGCGGCTGGTGCCGTCGCGCCCGAACGGGTCGTCAGGTGAACGCGGCCTCGACCCGGTGGGGGTCCTGCTCCTGGGGGTGGGGGTCGTGGCGCTCCTGCTGCCGCTGGTCCAGGGTGAGCGGTGGCGCTCCCCGGCCCGGTGGTGGCTGGTCCCGGCGGGTCTGGTGGTGCTCGTCGCCTTCGGTCTGTGGGAACGCCGGTACGCCCGCCGTCGACCGCCGCTGTTCTGCCTGGACCTGTTCCGGACCCGGTCGTACCTGCTGGGGTCGGTGATCGCCCTGCTCTACTTCGGTGGGTTCACCGCCCTGTTCTTCGTCTTCACCCTCTACCTGCAGACCGGGCTCGGCTACAGCCCGCTGGTGGCGGGCGCGGCCATCACCCCGTTCGCGCTGGGGTCGGCGTTGACCTCGGCGATCAGCGGTCGGATCGTCAACCGGACGGGGCGGCTGCTGGTGGTGGTCGGACTGGCCGGGGCGATCCTCGGTCTGCTCGCCGTGGTGCTGGTGTCGCTGCTGGTGCCCGAGGGGCCGGCCCCGCTGACCCTCGCCGGTCCGTTGCTGCTCGCCGGGCTCGGCAGTGGACTGGTGATCGCCCCGAACCAGACCCTGACCCTGGCCGAGGTGCCGGTGCCGGTGGCCGGGAGCGGGGCGGGGATGCTGCAGACCGGCCAGCGGATCGGGTCGGCGGCGGGAATCGCCGGGGTGGGGTCGGTCTTCTTCTCGACCGTGGGCGGCTCCGGCGACTGGTCGGCGGGGTTGCGGCACGCGTTGCTGGTGGCCGCCGGGATCATCGTCCTGGCGTTGCTGGCCGCCCTGCTCGACGTGGCGGGCCGCCGTCGGCGGCGGCGGTGAGCAGGGACCGACGGCGGACCCCGGGACGCCCGCCGAGGCGAGCGGTGGGCGCAGACACGGTGGGCGCAGACGGCGGCACCCGTCGGAGACGAACTCCGACGGGTGCCGCGTGCGGTCACCGGGCTGGGCCCGGAGTGCGGTGGATCAGCTGCCCTCACCCATGCGGACCTTGCGGCGCCACGCCAGGGTCAGCAGCATCAGGACCGCGCCGGCCCCGACCAGACCGCCGCCGACCTTGAGCGGGGTGCCGGCGTCGTCACCGGTCACCGGCAGCCAGCCGCCCTTGTGCGGCCACTTGGAGTGGCTGGGGCTGGGCGTCGGCTTGACCTTCTTCAGGACCCGCAGGGTCGTGGAGGCGGTCCGACCGGTGTCCCGACCCACCGCCGTGAAGGTGTGGGTGCCCTCCAGGCTCGGGGTCCACGACCGGGTGAACCGGCCGTCACCGTTGGCGGTGGCGGTGATGGGCGGCAGGACCGGGTTGACCTGGATCGAGATGTCCACGATCTCCCCGGGCCCGAAGCCGGCACCACGGAGCTGGGCGGTCTCGCCCACGTACACCGTCGTCGGGGTCACCGTCAGCACGGGCGGCTGCGGCGGATAGTCCGTCGGCGGCTGGGTCGTGACGGAAGGCGTCGGCTGCGGCTGTGCCGCGGCCGCCACGGTCGGCACGGCCACCACGGCCAGACCGACCGTGAGCGCCATGATGATGCGGGATAGCCGCATGATGGTTCCCTCCTACTGGTTACAGGCTGGTGCTGGATCTATCTGGGTGGTCCACGGGGTGGCGGTGGGCGTGTGCCAGAGGTCGGCGGTGCCGGCCACTGTCCGTTCCGCGGTGAGCAGGTCGACCTCGAGGGTCCGGGACGTTCCCGGGCGGAGCTCGACGGTGGCGACGACGACCTGCCGGCCGCGTTCGGTGCCGCTGCCCAGCGACACCTCGTCTCCGTCGAGCCGCCCGCCGATGACCGCGCCGCCTGCCGGGCTGAAGACGTAGACCAGCGTGCGGACGGTGTACGGCGGGATGCTGGTGCCCAGACCGAGCACGGACGGGGTGAGTCCGCGTTTCGGTGCCGAGGAGGCCAGCGAGAACGCCAGCCGGAGCAGACGTCGCCCGTCAGGTCGGCACTCACCGACAGTCAGGGTCGCCGCCGGCCGCAGGTAGTAGCCGAGCTTCGCGCCGGTGCCGTCGTTGAGGAAGACACCGACGGTCGGCTCGGACTCCTGTTCCGGGAGCACCCCCGACATCCGGCTGTCGGCGAGCACCCGCTGTTCCTCGGACCGGGCACTCCAGAACAATATCCGACGTTCTTCCACAGAACGGCGGAAAGCAGAAAGAGCATCCGCAGGAGGCACTTTTTTGGACAGAAGCGTGTCAAAGGTGGCAGCGGCGGCGGCGGCGTAGAACTCGTCCTGCTCGGCGACGTCGAGGGTGAGGTACGCCTCGGAGAGCAGGGTCCGGACCGCGGTGGACGCTGTCAGCTGCGGCCCCTGGGGCACCTTGACCGGACCGATCACCTCCAGCAGGTACGACAGCGCCACCGGGTCCACGGCGAGGACCCCGTCGACCTCGGTGCCGGTGCGCCGCCGGACCATCTCCCGGTAGAGCTTCGCCGCGGTGGGGAAGTGCGGGGTCAGGTTGACGTTCGCCGGGAAGATGCCGGGCAGGTCGGTGTAGAGCCGGCGCATCTCCGCGCTGAGCTTCGTGATCGGCGGGTCGAACCGGAGCAGCTCGGAGGCGGAGGCGCCCTGCCCGACGATTTTGACCCGCCCGCCGTCGGCGCGGATCACCGCGTACGCACCGAGCATCCCCCCGGTCGCCCGGACCTCGGCGGGGTTCTGCGCGGCAAGCAGATAGGTACGCGGCCCCTCCGCGCCCATCAGCGGGGGCAGGATCCGGGCCACCTGACTGGTCGTGGCGGTCATCCCGGCCAGCCTGTCGAGCTCGGTGCGCAGTCGGGTCAACGCCGAGGCGACCTGGGGTACCAGCCCGTCGGCGGAGATCGTGGCGAGGTCGTCGCGAACCCGCTGCACCACCTCGTCACCGGCGGCGAGCTGCTGTGCGACGTCGCGTACGGCCGCCGGGTCGAGGCCGCCCCGCTGGGGGAGCAGCGCCGCCGGGTCCACCCCGACCAGGGACGGGAACGCCGTGCGGGACAGGTCGTCGATGGCCACCGCGACCCGGCGTACGGCGGTCAGGTCGTCTCCCGCGTACGGCGTCCACCCGGCCGCCCACCAGGACGGGTCACCTGTCGCGGTACGGGCCCTGGCGGCCTGTTCCTGGAGGGCGGCGAGGGTCCGTTGGGCTCGGTCGGTGTCCCCGGCGAGCAGTTGGGAGCTGAGTTCCTGGGCCAGAGCGGCGGCGTTGAGCAGGTGCGTGCGCGCCTGGGAGACGCGCAGTCCGAGCCAACCCGTGGCGGACAGCAGCAGGGACAGCGACACCAGGGCGATCAGTAGTGCCCGTCGACGACGCGCGCGACGGCGACGCCGGGACGGGCGCGGACGCGACGTCACGCTCTCCGGCACACCACACTCCCCTACTCAAAACGGACAGAAACCTGATGCGTGCTGTTTGTAACACGATCGCGGGGCAAAAAGGGCTTTATAGGTGTTCATCCCCTGACGGGGTTTCTGAACCCCTCCTGGCGGGACGCCACCGCCTCGTGCAGCAGCCGCTCGACCCGGTCGACCCCGGCCCGCATCGACATCTCCCGCAGGTAGGTGTCGCGTCCCCGCCGGCCCATCTCGACCCGGGCCGACTCGGGGATCGTCGCGGCCAGCCAGAACCGGTCGGCCAGGGCGGCCCAGTCCTCCGGCGGGCAGGACAGTCCCGCCCGGGCCCGCTCCACGATCTGGGCGGTGTCCCCGGCGGCCGCGGCGACGACCGGCACCGCGCAGGACAGCGCGGCGGTCAACTTCCCCGGCACCCGGCCCCGCAGCTCCGGCAGGTCACGGGCAGCCACCAGGTGGTAGTCGGCGGCGGCGGAGAGCTCCGGCATGTCCAGTGCCGACCGCCGGGGCAGGAACCGGATGTTGCCCGTCCCCAGCTCCCCGGCCAGTCGCCGGACCCGGGGTTCCTCACCGCCGGAGCCGACCAGGACCAGTTGCATCTTCGACTCCAGGGAGGCCGCCGCCCGTACCGCGGTGGCCAGTCCCTCGGCGACGCCGATCGTCCCGGCGTGCATGACCAGGCACCGCCGGTCCGCGCCGACCAGCCGGCGGGCCGCCGGGCTCGGGGCGACCGGCCGGAACAGCCTGTCGTCGGTCCAGCCCGGTACCAGCCGGATCCGCTGCGGGTCGCCGCCCGCTGCCACCACCGGCTCGCGCAGCGACGGCGCGGTCACCGCCAGCCTGTCCGCCGCCCGGTAGGCCCGCGCGGCGGAACCGGCCAGTCGGACCGACCACCGTCGGGCTGCCTCACCACCACCGAGGGTCTCCGCGCCCGCCCAGACGTCCTGCACGTGCAGGACGGTCGGCACCGAGCCGAGGGCCCGTCCGACGGCCACCGTGGCGAGGGTCGCCGCCGGTACCTGGTGGACGTAGAGGACGTCCACCCCGCGCAGGTACCGCCGGGCGACGAGCCCGGCGCCGGCGGCGAAGGACAGGTACGCCGCCATCCGACCCCGGACCGTCCCGTCGTCGCGGGGGAACCGGGGCACCCGCCTGACGGTCAGCCGGAGGCTGTGCGTCTCGTGGTGCCACCGCTGCCGCCACCCCGGGTAGACGTGTCCGCCCGGGTAGTCGGGGAACCCGGTCAACACCCGCACCTCGTGTTCCCGGGCGGCCAACTCCTCGGCGAGACTGCCGACCAGGAAGGCCGGTTCCGGTGGGAAGTGGTACGCCAGGATGCCGATCCTCACCGGGGCACCTCCTGACCGGACGGCGCGTTGGCCGGACGCGAGGGCCACGGCGACACGTAGGATGCCGTCAACCCCTCGCCGACCGGCCCGGGACGTCGGCGCGTCGGCGTCCGGTCGCCGGTGACCGCCCGTACGACTCCGTGGAGAGGGGCTTCGATGGCCGACCGGATCCTGTTCGTGTGCCACGCCAACCTGTGCCGATCGCCGATGGCCGAGTTCGTCGCCACCGACCTGCTGGCGAAGCTGCCGGTGACGGTGGCCAGCGCCGGCACCCACGCGGTGGACGGGCACCCGATGCATCCGTACGCCGCCGAGGTGGCCACCGGCACCAGCCGGGACCCGGAGACGTTCCGCAGCCGCCGGGTCACCGCCGACCTGCTCCGCGACGCCGCCCTGGTGCTGACCGCCACGCGTGGCCAGCGCTCGACCTGCGTCGGGCTCGCGCCGGCGACCCTGCACCGGGTGTTCACCCTGCGCCAGTTCGCCCGCCTGGCCGAGTTGGCCGCGAGTCCGCAGGCGGCGACCGGCGCACCGCTGACGGCGGCGGTCCGGGCCGCCACCCTGGCGCGGGGGCGGCTGCAGCCGACCACCCCCGCCGACGACGACCTGACCGACCCGCTCGGCAACGGGCTCGCGGAGTTCCGCGGGTGCGCCCGGGAGATCGAGCGGTGCGTGCTGCCGGTCGCGGCTCTCATCGAGGCAGCCGGGTGAGGGTCTGGGTGTCGTCGTCGGCCCGGTCCGGGCCGACCGCCGAGCCCCGCTTGGCCCGGGTGCCGGCGGAGCCGCTGCGGGCGGCCGGCACCTCGATCCGGTAGTTCTCGTACCGGTACGCCTCGGCCTTGCCAAGCTTGGCCATGTTGAGTACGCAGCCGAGCAGCCGGACCGAGACCGACTGGAGCGCCTGGGCCGCCGCGCTGACCTGACCCCGGTCGGTCCGGCCGTGCTGGCTGATCAGGAGCGCCCCGTCGGCCTGGACGGCGACCACCACACCGTCGGTGACGCTGCCCAGCGGGGCGGTGTCGATCACCACGATGTCGGCGGACTCGCGGAGCATCACCAGCAGGTCGGCCATCGCCTTGGAGCCCAGCAGTTCGCTGGGGTTCGGCGGGGTGGAGCCGCTCGGCAGGACCAGCAGCGACTTGTCACCCCACCGCTGCACCACGTCGCCGACCTGGACGTCGCCGAGCAGGACGTCCGTCAACCCGACTGTGGACTCCATGTTGAGGTACTCGGCCACCTTCGGCCGACGCAGGTCGGCGTCGACGAGGGCGACCCGCCACCCGGCCTCGGCCAGGGCGATGGCCAGGTTGCAGGAGATGGTGGTCTTCCCCTCCCCCTGCAGGGCGCTGGTGACGGCGATGACCCGGGCGGGTTCGTGGACGTCGACGAAGCGCAGGTTGGTACGGAGCTTGCGGATCGCCTCGGCCCGCGGCGTGGTCGCCGCGTCGCCGACGATCAGCGGGGCCTGGCGGGCGGTGGCGTCGAAGGGGATCTCACCGAGCAGCGGACTGCCGGTGACCCGTTGCAGGCTGATCGCGTCCCGTAGCCGGGTGTCGAGCTTGGTCCGCAGGACCACCAGCCCCAGGCCGGCGACCAGGCCGATCAGTGTGCCCAGGGCGAAGTTGCGGACCGGCTCCGGGTAGACCGGGGTCGAGCCGACGCGGGGGCCACCGATCACCTCCACCTTGATCGGTGGGGTGCGGCCCTCCGGTGGGGTCTCCACCGCCTTGACCAGTTCGACGAAGCGGGCTGCGACAGCCTCGGTCAGCTTCAGGGCACGGGTGGCGTCGGTGTCGACGATGGTCCCCTGCAACAGGACGGTGTCGCGGACCGTGGAGGCGGTGATCCGGCTGCGGACCTCGTCCACTGTCAACCCGAGTTGGCTCTTGGCCACGACGCTCTGCGCCAGCCTGTCGCTCTGTAGCAGGTCGACGTACGACTTCACCCGCTGTTGCATGAAGATGCCGCCCTGGTACGCCTCGCTCACCCCCTGGTTCGGCGTGGTGACGAAGAAGGTCACCGTGGCGGCGTAGCGGGGTTGGGCCCGGAGGGTGACCACAGTGGTCAGCCCCAGCGACACCATGACCGTGACCAGGGCGATCCACCAGTGCCGGCGGACCGCGCGCAGGTAGTCACGAATCTCCATCAGTCGAACCCTCCTCGTCCCGACCCTGCCGATAAAAGCTTCACCAAATCCCCTATATCGGCCTATAGATCATGTAAATATGGTTGGGCCCCATTCGGTGTGGGATGGGACGAACAGAATCTAAACCATCTGTCACCGCTATAAGCCGCAAACCACTCAGACGGTAACGAATACCTGAGGGCAGACCATGGACCCAGCACCGACCTCGCCCGCCCCTCCCATCGACCATCGATTCGTCCGCCGCAGGGCCGCCCTGTACCTCCTAACGCTGGACACGCTCGCGTGGTGCGGGGGTCTGCTGACCGCTGCCTGGACGCGGTTCGAATTCGCCCTCACCGCCGGGCAGTGCGCGGCCGTGCTCGGCGTCGCCGTGGGCTGCGCGGCGGGACACGGTGCCCTCGGGCTGGTCCGGGCCCGACTGCGCGGCCGGGACCCCGTGGGCAGCGCCAACGAGGCGTGGGCCCTGGTCGTCACCACGGCCGGGGTGCTGGGGGTGGCCCTCGCCCTGCTCCTGCCCGTCGACCCGCGCCCGGTCCCGGCCACCACACCAGTGGTCGGCGCCATGATCGCCCTGTTGATCATGGCGTTGGCCCGGGCCGCCTACCGCCACCACCGCGACCGGCACGCCGGCCCGACCCGCTCGGCCAGCCGGACCCTCGTCTACGGCGTCGACGTGGCCACCGAACAGCTGCTCCGGTCGCTGCGCAGCGACCCGCTGAGCCGGTACCTGCCGGTGGGACTGCTCGACGACGAGCCGGAACGGATCGGAGAGCGTCTGGACGGGATCCGGGTCCTGGGTGGTCGCGGGGACCTGGTCGACGTCATCGGGCAGACCCGGGCCTCGACGGTGATCCTCTGCATGGGCGGCGCCGACGCCGAACTGATGCGCGACGTACGGGCCCGCACCCTCCAGGCCGGCGCCGCGTTCAAGGTCCTGCCCCCGGTACGCGACCTGCTGGACCGGCCGGTGAAGGTGACCGACGTCCGGGACATGCAGCTGACCGACCTGCTGGGCCGGGCCCAACGGGTCGCCGACCTCACAGTCGAGGGCAGCGGGCTACGCGGACGGCGGGTCCTGGTCACCGGCGCAGGCGGCTCCATCGGCTCGGAGCTGTGCCGACAGATCGCCCGGTGCGACCCGGGTGAGTTGATGATGCTCGACCGGGACGAGTCGGCGCTGCACGCGTTGCAGATGTCCCTACACGGCCGGGCGCTGCTCGACGGGCCGGAGCTGATCCTCGCCGACATCCGCGACGCCGAGGAGATCGGTCGGATCATCGCCGACAGGCAACCCGAGATCGTCTTCCACGCCGCCGCCCTCAAGCACCTCACGCTGCTGCAACGGCACCCCGGCGAGGCGATCAAGACCAACATCCTGGGCACCCTGAACGTCCTGGACGCCTGCCGGGACGTCGCCCGGTTCGTCAACATCTCCACCGACAAGGCGGCCAACCCGACGAGTGTCCTCGGGTACTCCAAACGGCTCACCGAACGGCTGACCGCCCACTACGCCGCCCACGGGGGCAGCCACCTCAGCGTCCGTTTCGGCAACGTGCTCAGCAGCCGGGGGTCGGTGCTGACGGCCTTCCGGGCCCAGATCGAGGCCGGCCTGCCGATCACCGTGACCCACCCGGACGTCACCAGGTACTTCATGACCGTGCAGGAGGCGGTGCACCTGGTCATCCAGGCCGCCACGATCGGCCGGGCCGGGGAGGCGCTCGTTCTCGACATGGGTGAACCGGTCCGCATCGCCGAGGTGGCCCGGCGGCTCGCCGCCGAGTCGGCCACCGGCACCGAGATCGTCTTCACCGGGCTGCGCCCCGGGGAGAAGCTGCACGAGGACCTGTTCGGGGCTCAGGAGACCGACAGCCGCCCCATCCACCCGTTGATCTCGCACGTCCGGGTACCCGCGCTCGACCCCGGGGAGGTCAGGCTGCTCGACCCGTACGCCGATCCGGACGAGCTGGTCAAGAGGTTGGCGGCGATCTGCGCGGACCGGCCCGTGGTGGGCAGCCTGCCCGCCCCCCGGTGAACCGGTGACGGCCGGTGGCTCCATGGAGCCACCGGCCGTCACCGGTCGCGAGGTTCCGTCCCCGACGGTCGGGGGGACGGGTCAGAGCAGCAACTCGCGTACGCCCTCGATCGTCAGCCACAGACCGCAGATGGCGAACAGGATCGCCGCACCGTACTTGATGGTCCGCTCGGGGAGCTTCTTGCCGAGCAGCCGCCCGACCAGGATCGCCAACGCGTCGGCGGCGACCATGCCGATGGTCGAGCCGAGCCAGGTGCCGAACCAGCCGTACTGGGTGGCCAGGGTGATCGTGGCCAGCATCGTCTTGTCCCCCAGCTCGGCCAGGAAGAACACGACCGTGACGGTGACGATCGCCGACTTGGTGTTCTGCTGGGCCCGGCGCTTCTCCTGTTCGGTGAGGCTGTCGCCGCGCAGGGTCCACGCGCCGAACGCGAAGAACGCCAGACCGGCGACGAGGGAGATCCAGCCGGTGGGCAGGGCGGCACCGAGTCCCACCCCGATCGCCACGGACGCCAGGTGGACCACGGCGGTGGCGATGGTGATGCCGATGAGGACCGGCACGGTCCTGAACCTGGTGGCGAAGGCCAGCGCCATCAACTGGGACTTGTCGCCCAGCTCGGCCACGAAGATCACGCCGAAGCTGACCACCAACGCGATGAAGAAACCTTCCATGACACCTTCCCGATCAGGGCCGGGAGGAGGTGTCAGGGCGACCTCGACCCGGCTGTGACAGCCTGAGTCGAAGGTCTCGCCCGCCCCGTGTGGGGCCGCGTGGCCGGACGCGGAACGCGTCAGTATGTCGACCACGACATTGGGGGCTACTCCCCTTCGCGCCGCCGAGCATAGTCGACCGGGGTGGCCCCGGTGGTCGCCGGGTGACCGGCCTCACCGTGGCGACCTCCGGCCGGGATCGGTGGGCGTTCAGACGGCCCGGGCCAACGTCACCCCGAACAGGTCCTCCGGGTCGGTCCAGAAGTGCTCGGCGCAGAACCCGGCCGCGTCCAGCTCGGCGGCGATCCCGGTGGGACGGAACTTCGCCGAGATCTCGGTCCGCAGCTCCTCCCCGGCGGCGAAGTCGACGACCAGGTCGAGGACCCGGACCCGCATCGGACGTTCGGCGCGCAACCGCATCTCGATCCACTCGTTCTCGGGATCCCAGAGCGCGACGTGCCGGAACGCCTCCGGGTCGAAGTCGGCCCCCAGCTCCCTGTTGACCACCCGCAGCACGTTGCGGTTGAACTCGGCGGTCACCCCGGCGGCGTCGTCGTACGCCGGCACCACCACCCGGGGATCCTTGACCAGGTCGGTGCCGACCAGCAGCCAGTCACCGGCCTCCAGTCCGGCCCGCATCGCGGCCAGGAAGGCGGCGCGCTCCGGCGGCAGGAGGTTGCCGACGGTGCCGCCGAGGAACACCACCAGGCGCCGACCACCGGCGGGCAACCGGTCCAGGTGCCTGGTGAAGTCCCCGACGATGCCCCGGACCCGCAGGCCCGGATAGTCGGTGGCGATCTGCTCGGTGGACTGTCGCAGGGCGCTGACCGAGACGTCGAGCGGGACGAAGCTGCCCAGCCCACCGCGGCGGGTGAAGGCGTCCAGCAGCAGCCGGGTCTTCTCCGACGACCCGGACCCCAACTCGATCAGGGTCTTCGCGCCGGTCGCCTCGGCGATCCGGGGGGCCCGGGCGGCCAGCACGGCCCGCTCGGCCCGGGTCGGGTAGTACTCCGGCAGCTCGGTGATCTGTTCGAACAGCTCACTTCCCCGGGCGTCGTAGAACCACTTGGGCGGCAGCCACTTCGGCGTCGCGCCGAGGCCGACGCGGACGTCCTCGCGTAGCCCCCGACCCAGGTCCTGCTCCTCCAGGTAGATCTCCAGTGGTTCGGCGTTGTTCACAGCTCCTCCTTCTCGGGTCGGGCCGGATGTCGGGGCGTCACCGCGTCAGGGCGTGGGTCCGGACCCCGTCGGCGGTGGCCACCAACAGGTGGTCGTCGGGCACCGCCCACCAGTCGGGGCGGTCGTCGACGGGTTCCGAGGCCAACAGGACCGCGTCGCCGTCCACCCGGGCCGACAGGGCGTGACCGGCGACGCTGGCCACCACCTGTCGGCCGTCGGTGAGCAGCAGGTTGAGCCGGGACCCGGGGGCGGCCGAGGCGACCCGGGTGACGGTGTCGGCCACCGCCCGGGCGGGGTCCCCACCGGCGCGCAACCGGTGCCGCACCAGCGCCCACAGCAGCGCCGAGTCGGTCGGGGCGTCAAGGGTCAGCAGGTCCCGGACCGGCAGGTCGGCGGCGAGCCCGAGCACCGAGTCGGGCCAGTCGCGGACCACCCCGTTGTGGCTGAACAGCCACCGCCCCTCCGCGAACGGTGCGGCGGCGACCTCCAGCACGGGCATCCCGACGGTGGCGGATCGGACCGCCGCCAGGACGGCACCGGTGGTGGTCGAGAGGGCCAGGTCCGGAAGGGTCGTGTCGGACCACATCGGTTGGGCCCGCCGGTAGCGGATCGGGGTGCCGGCACCCCCGGAGACCGTCTGCGGGTACCACCCCACCCCGAACCCGTCGGCGTTGATCGTCCCGCCGCCGCGCATGTCCCGGGGGGCCCAGGACTGGCGCGACAGCGAGTGCGGTGGGTCGTACAGGACAGCGGCCAGGGTCACCGGCGGTCCCAGGTACGCCAGGTGTCGGCACATCAGCGGACTCCGCCGCTCACCCGCGCGCCTCGGCCTCGGTGGCGTCGCGGGCGCACCGGAAGCCGCTGAAGATCTGCCGCCGGATCGGGTAGTCCCAGTTGCGGAAGGTGCCCCTGCAGGCCGCCCGGTCGGTGCCGAACGACCCCCCGCGCAGCACCCGGTGGTCGTCGCCGAAGAACACCTGCGAGTACTCCCGGTACGGAAAGGCGGCGAACCCCGGGTAGCCCCGGAAGGGGGAGCTTGTCCACTCCCAGACGTCCCCGATCAGCTGGTGCACCCCCAGGGGCGACGCCCCGGCCGGGTACGCCCCCACCGGTGCCGGCCACAGGTGCCGCTGGCCCAGGTTGGCATGCTCGGGCCCGGGATCCTCGTCGCCCCACGGGTAGCGTCGGGACCGGCCGGTGACCGGATCGAAACGGGCCGCCTTCTCCCACTCCGCCTCCGTGGGGAGCCGTCGACCGGCCCAGGTGGCGTACGCCTGGGCCTCGTGGAAGCCGACGTGCACCACAGGTTCGTCGTCGCGCACCGCCGACCAGCGGCCGAACCGTCGGTACGCCCAGCCGTCGCCGTCGCGTCGCCAGTGCAGCGGTGCGGTCAGCCCCGCCTCGGTCCGGTGCCGCCACCCCGCCCCGGTCCACCAGCGCGGATCGTCGTACCCGCCGTCGGCGACGAACACCCGGTACGCCCCGTTTGTCACCGGTGCCGCGTCGATGGCGTACGCGGGCAACTCCACCGTGTGTGCCGGGCGTTCGTTGTCCAGGGCCCACGGGTCGGTGCTGGTGCCCATGGTGAACGGTCCGGCCGGGACCAGCACCTCGTCGGCGACCCGGGCGGCCGGCTCCGGCGGGGGCGGTGCGGTGAGCACCGGTGCCCCGTCCCGCAGCTGGTGGGTGGCGAGCATGGTCTCGTCGTGCTGCTGCTCGTGTTGGACGATCATGCCGAAGGCGAAGCCGTCGGCGAGCAGCGGCCGGTCGGTGAACCGGACCTGCTCCAGGAGGTCGTGCACCTTGTCCCGTACCTCGGCCACGTAGCGGCGGGCCTCGGCCGGTGGCAGCAGGGGCAGGGCGGGCCGGTCCCGGCGGGGCTGTTTGAACGCGTCGTAGAGGTCGTCGATGTCGTGGCGCAGCGGCTCCCGACCGCCGACGTCCCGGACCAGCCAGAGTTCCTCCTGGTTGCCGACGTGGGCCAGGTCCCAGACCAGCGGCGACATCAGCGCGGAGTGCTGCCGGACCAGGTCGGCGTCGTCGACGGCCTCGGTCAACGCGACGGTCCGGGCCCGGGTCCGGGCCAGTTCGGCGACGATCCGGCCGCGCAGCCGCTGCTCGTCGGGGGCGTGGGTGGCGGGCACCTGGCTCACGTGTCACTCCTTCGCGCGGCGGCCCGCCGTCGCCGGATGGCTCGCCGCATCCGCTGGTCGGTGTCGGCCGGCAGGTCCAGCCGGGGCAGGGCGTCCAGGGCGAGGTCGAACAGGTCGGCCGCGGCGCGGGCCAACGGCCCGTCGGTGAGTCCGGCGCGGGCGGCGACGTGCCACCTGTCGGCCACGGGGGCGCCGACGGTGCGGGCGGCGCGTACGGTCTCCCGGTCGGCGAAGAGGGCGGCCAGCACCGTCACCGGCACCGCCCAGTCCGGTCCCGGCTGGGTGTCGAGGTAGCGCAGTTCCAGGTAGCCACGCGGACGCACGGGTGGGAAGAGGGTGCCGACGTGGTAGTCCAGGTCGTCGGTGGTGGGGGGTCGGGGCAGCGCCCCGGCGATCCAGTCGGCGAAGGTGACGCCGGGCGGCGGTGTCCAGTCCGGGCCCTCGTGCCGCAGGCACAGCAGCGGGGCTGCCAGGACGTACCCGGTCCAGGCGGTGACCGGGTCCTGGTCGGCGTCCCGGGGTGACCAGGCGGGCCGGGTCCGGGCCGGGTCGATGCCCAGCCAGGCGGCCATCCGGGCGGACGCCCAGCCGGTCGGGCCGCCGGCGTGCCGTCCGGCGGTGGCGAACGCGGCCAGCAGCGGCGGGCCGACGGTGTGCGCGGCGGCCCACCGGTCCGCCAGGTCGGTCCGCTCCCCCGCGTCGAGGCAGACCTGGAGCCCGGCGGTGCTGTACATCATCGTCCGGCCGTGCCGACCCTGCCTGTCGAGGACGGCCCGCATGGCCCGGTAGCGGGGTGTGGCCAGCACCGGGATCGGCGGGCGGTACGGGTCGATGCCGGTCTCCCCGAGGGTCAGTCCGGCGGTGGCGAGCAGGTGCCGGAGTTGACCGATCTCGGCGTCGGTGGCGGTGAGCAGCGCGGCGAACTCGGCACGTGGTGCGGTGGAGATCTCCACCTGTCCGCCCGGTTCGAGGGTGACGCAGCCGCCGTGGCGGAGTCGTCGGGCGGGGCTGGTGGGATCGAGGGTGGTGGGGCTGTACGACCCGAGGGCCGCCCGGATCCGGTCCCGCTCGACCGGGCGGGTCGGGTCGTCGGCGTCGTGCACGGTCCATTCCAGTTCGACGCCGGTGAGCACCGGTGGTCCGCTCCGGAAACAGGTCCGGGCCAGGTGCCCGGCCACGCTCTGCGGCTCCCGCAGAACTGCCGTCCGGTCCAACCCGGGTGACGTCACCACGAGGCGGTCCTCCCTGCCGGTGCTGGGACCACCCCGATCGTCGCCGTACGGGATGGTCGGCGGTTCACCATCTCGTGTCTAACAGACCAACGACGTCCAGCCGGGAGAAACCGTCTCTTCGGCGTGAGCCCGCGGCGGTGGGGGTGGGGGGACGGTGGGGCGAGGGGACCGGTTCGGTCGGGGGCCTACGGGTCGAGGGCCCGGCAGTACTCCTCGACCCGGTCGGCACCGCCGGCGGCGGTGACCAGCCCGGCGAACCCGGGCTTGGTCAGGGCCTTCTCCCGCTGCTGCGGCTTCTTGGACAGGTAGGCGTTGCAGTGCCCGTGCAGGTTCGCCCCGGCTGCGGCGGAGGGTGTCGGCGCGGGATCGGACGCCCCGGCGTCGGGTTCGTCGGTGGGGCGGGCGGGGGTGGTGGCAGCCGTGGGTGACCCGGGCCGGTCCGTCGACGCAGGCGTCTGCATCGGGGTGGGCTCCGTCGGCCGTCCGGTGGCGGGTCCGCTCGGCGAGGGTGCGGAGGTGGTGCCGACCGGGGCGGGCGGGGGTGGGGGCGGGTCGCCGTCGTCGACGGCGACCGCCGCGAACGCCACACCGGCGGTCGCCGTGGCGGCGAACCCGGCGATCCAGGCCAGCGGGCGCAGGCCCGACGCGCGCCGCCGGGGGCGGGGGTCCGGGGCGCTGCGGGCCGCCCGGAAGGCGGTCAGGGCGTCCTGCTCTCCGGCGAGGTCACCGGGGCGGGGTGGGCCGGCCGCGTCGGCGAGCAGCCGGGCCAGGGGTTCGTCTGCCGACGGTGTCCCGGCACGGGCACCGTCGAGCAGCCGGTCGAGGTCCCCCCGGTCGGCGGGGCGGCCGAGGTTCATCCAGTTCCCCCTCATGTCACCCGTCCGCCGGTTCGGCGTGGGGTGCCCGCGACCGGCTCCCGGAACCGGGACGCGGATCGGGTACGACCCCTCGGGCATCCGCCGGTGGGGCGTCCGGGTCGAGCTGTCCCAGCAGGGCGGCCAGCCGCCGCAGGCCCCGGTGGGCAGCGGTCCGCACCGCGCCCGGCCGGCGGCCGAGGACCCGCCCCGCGCTCTGGGCGTCGAGGCCGACGACGGCCCGCAGCAGCACGGCCTCGGCCTCGGCCGGTGGCAGCGTCGAGATCAGCGCCATCGCCCGGTCGGTACCGAAGATCTCACCGACCTCCAGTTCGGTGTCGGTGTCCCCGGGGAGGTCGGCGAAGGCATGCACGGGGACAGGGAGGGCTGGTCGGCGGCGTTCCCGGCGCAGGTGGTCCATCGCCCGGTTGCGGGCGATGGTGACCGCCCAGGCGCGGAACTCGCCGCCGGAGAAGGTGGGCAGGTCCCGGGCGACCTGGAGCCAGGTCTCCGAGGCGACGTCCTCGGCGTCGGTGCCGACGAGGACCGTGAGGTAGCGCAGCAGACCCGGTTGCAGGCTGCGGTAGAGAAGTCGGAAGGCCTCCTCGTCGCCGCCCTGGGCGGCGAGCGCCGCCTCGGTCAGGTCACCGGTCACGACGACGACTCCCGGTGCGGGCCGGTGGTGCCCGGGACGGGGGGTCGGCGATGGCGGACGGACAAAGTCGGACGGCTTTCGGTCAGGCGGCCTCTGCTGCGCCGCCCTGAGCGGCGAGTCAAGGTAACACCACGGTGGCGTAGGCGTCATGCCCGTCGGTTCCACTTCGACCGGTGGTCGTCGCGCCGACCGAGAGGCCCCTTGCGCAGCGCCTGGTGACGGTGCGCCGCCGGGCGTTGACCGGGTGTCAGATCCGGCCCCGGGCCGGACCCCGGAGGGCGCGACCGGACCGTTCGTGAGCCGACCTCACCCTGCGCCCGCGTCGGCCCCTGTGGGTACCGTAGGGCCGTGCTGTCTTCGGAGGTCGTACTCAGCGGTCGCTACCGCCTCGACGAACGTGTCGCCACCGGCGGCATGGGTGACGTCTGGTGCGCGATGGACCTGGTGCTCGGCCGGCAGGTCGCGGTCAAGGTCCTGCTGCCCGGCCTGGTGTCCGACCCGGACTTCATCGCCCGGTTCCGGGCCGAGGCCCGGATCATGGCCGCGTTGCGGCATCCCGGCATCGTGCAGGTCTACGACAGCGGTGAGGACACGCTCACCGACGGCGGCCGGGCCGACTACCTGGTGATGGAGTACGTCGAGGGCCAGCCGCTGTCCAAGCAGATCGAGGCGGCCGGTCGGCTCGACGTCGACCAGACCCTGTCGGTGGTGAACCAGGCAGCCCAGGCCCTGCACGCCGCGCACAACGGCGGCATCGTGCACCGCGACGTGAAGCCGAGCAACCTGCTGGTCCAGGCCGACGGCACGGTGGTCCTCGTCGACTTCGGGGTGGCCCGCTCCACGAACGTGACGAGCATCACCAGCACCAACGCGGTGCCGGGGACCGCCCTGTACATGGCACCGGAGCAGGCGGCGGGTCGGCCGGTGACCGGTGCCACCGACATCTACGCCCTCGGTGCCGTGGCGTACTGCTGCCTCACCGGCGCTCCTCCCTTCACCGGTGACAACCCGCTCCAGGTGGCGGTGCGGCACCTGGACGACGAGCCGCCGCCGCTGCCCGAGGAGATCCCCGCCCCGGTGCGGGCGCTGGTCCTGCGGGCACTGGCCAAGGATCCCGCCGACCGGTTCGCCACCGGCGCGGAGATGGCCGAGGCGGCTCGGGCCGCACTGGGCGGCGACGGCGGCGCCACGGCCGTGGCGGGGGTGGCCGCCTACCGGCCGCGCGACCCCGACCCGACCCGGGCGGTCCCGCCGGTCGGGGCGGCGGTGGCCACCGGCGGACGAGGGCGCAGGCGCGGTCGGGGCCCCCTGGTCGGGGCTGCGGTCGTCGTGCTCGTCGCCCTCGGTGGGCTCGGCGCGGCACTGGGCATGACCGGACAGACCGGCGACGCCGACCGGGGCGTGGAGATCCGGGACACCACGCCCGCCGCGGTGCCCACCACCGAGAAGCAGCCGAGCGCCGAGCCGGAGACGACCCCCTCCGAGGAGAGCCGCCCGAACCGTCCCGCGAACCCGACGAACAGGTCGTCGGGGTCGCCGTCACCGTCGCCGTCGCCGTCGGCCTCGCCCAGCGAGGACGCCGAGCCGTCGCCGTCGCCGGTCCGTCCCTCGGCCTCCGTCGAGCCTCCCGCCCCGACCGCCCCGGCGACCACGCCCCCGCCGACCACCGGGGCACCCGTCGACCCTCCGCCGCCGACCACCGGTGGTCCACCTGACGGCGACCCGGGCGGTCCGGCCGCCGGCGAATGACCCGCTAGTCGCACGCCACGTCCGTCACACCGGCCTCGGCAGTACCAAAACGGACTTACGAGGGCGTACGTCACCCTAGGCTCGTCTGCAGGCGTTTCATACCTGCTACGGAGGCCCGGGTGAACGTGGAGAAGCTGGTCGTCATCGGTCAGGGGTACGTCGGGCTGCCCCTGGCCGTCCGGGCCGTCGAGGCGGGCCTGGACGTGGTGGGGCTCGACGTGGACGCCGACCGGGTCAAACGGCTCGCCACCGGGGAGTCCTTCGTCGAGGACATCACCGCCGCCCGCCTCGGTCGGGCGCTGGCCACCGGCCGGTACCACCCGAGCACCGAGTACGTCGACGCCGAGGGCTTCGACATCTGTGTGATCACCGTGCCGACCCCGCTACGCGACGGCACCCCGGACCTGAGCTTCGTCGAACAGGCCGGGGCCGGGATCGGGCCGTACGTGCGCCGGGGGACGACGGTGGTCCTGGAGTCGACCACCTACCCCGGCACCACCGACGAGCTCCTGCGCCCCCTCCTGGAGTCGGCGAGCGGGCTGCGCAGCCCCGGTGACTTCCACCTCGGGTACAGCCCGGAACGGATCGACCCGGGCAACCCGACGTGGCGGTTGGAGAACACCCCGAAGGTCGTCTCCGGGCTGGACGAGGCGGCGCTGCACCGGGTCGACGGGTTCTACCGGCGACTCGTCGAGCAGACCGTGCCGGTGGACTCCACCCGGGTGGCCGAGCTGACCAAGCTGATCGAGAACACCTTCCGCCAGGTCAACATCGCCCTGATCAACGAGCTGACAGTCCTCTCCCACCAGCTCGACATCGACGTCTGGCAGGCCATCGAGGCCGCCGACACCAAACCGTTCGGGTTCATGTCGTTCCGGCCCGGCCCCGGGGTGGGCGGGCACTGCCTACCGATCGACCCCTGCTACCTGTCGTGGCAGGTGCGACGCAAACTGGGTCGCCAGTTCCGCTTCATCGAACTGGCGAACGACATCAACCACGCGATGCCCGAACACGTGGCCCACCGGGTGATGACCGGGCTCAACCGGGGCGGCAGGTCGATCAGCGGTGCCCGGGTGCTGCTGCTGGGGTTGGCGTACAAGAAGAACACCGGCGACCTGCGTGACTCCCCCGCCGTCGACGTGGCCCGGCAGCTGCGCCTGCTCGGCGCGCAGGTGTACGCGGTGGAACCGTACGCCGAGCCGCACCACCTGCCGGACGGGGTGCAGGTGGTGCCGCTGACCGAGGCCGAGGTGCGCCGGGCCGACGCGGTGGTGGTGGTCACCGACCACGACGCCTTCGACTACGACATGGTGACCCGGCACGCCCGGTACGTGTTCGACACCCGGTCCCGCTGCCAGGTCGGCCCCACTGTCGAACTGCTCTGACAGCGCTGCGGGGTCGTCGGCCCACTGTCGTCCGGGCGGGGAGTGAGATGGATCATCCCGGCCGCTGCGGGTCGCCCAGCTGTCGGGCCGGACGGCCTGCAAGGATCGGCGGACGTGGAACCCAACGGCGCGATGCCGCCCGCCCCCGACCGCCGTCGCCGCCCCCACCCGCTGGACCTCGCTGCCGTCGCGCTCGCCCTGGCCGGTGCCGCCTGCGTCCTGACCGGGCTGCTCCCCCGCGCCGAGGCGACGGCCACCGTCACCCGGATCCTGCCCCTGCTGCTCTTCCTCGGCAGCGTGGTGGTGCTCGCCGAACTGACCGCCGCCGCCGAGGTCTTCGACGTCCTCGCCACCCGGCTGGCGATCCTCGCCCGAGGCCGCCGGGGGCCGCTGTTCCTGCTCTGTGTCGGCTTCGCCTCGGCCACCACCGTCCTGCTCAACCTGGACACCACCGCCGTGCTGCTCACCCCGGTCCTGCTCGCCCTCGCCGTCCGGATCGGCATCGCGCCCCTGCCGCTGGCGGTCACCACTGTCTGGCTGGCAAACACCGCCAGCCTCCTGCTGCCGGTGTCCAACCTGACCAACCTGCTCGCCGCCGACCGGATCGGCCTGGACCCCCTCGGGTACGCCGCCCGGATGTGGCTGCCCCAGGTCGCCGCGATCGCCGTCACCGCCGCCTGGCTGTGGCTGCTGTACTGGCGGGACCTGCCGCAGCGGTTCGACGTACCCCGACCCCTGGCCCCTGTCGACCGGACCCTCTACCGGACCGCCCTCGGTGGCTGCCTGCTGTTCGTGGTGGGCATCGCGGTGGGGGTGCCGATCGGGGTCGCCTCGACGGTGGCCGTCGCGGTGGCGCTGGTCGGCTTCGCCCTGCGCTCACCGGCCACCCTGCGGCTGCGCCTCCTGCCCTGGCGGCTCCTGCTCCTGGTGACCGGGCTGTTCCTGGTGGTCCAGACACTCGGCCGGCACGGCCTCAACGACCTGGCCGGCGCCCTCGTCGGAGCGGGCGACGGGGCGGTCGGGGTGCTACGGGCCGGCGGCACCGGGGCGCTGCTGGCCAACGCGGTGAACAACCTGCCGGCGTACCTCGCCGGGGAGGCGGTGCTCGGGGTGCACGACCAGGTACGCCTGCTCGCCCTGCTGATCGGCACCAACGTGGGTCCGCTGGTGGTCCCGTGGGCGTCGCTGGCCACCCTGCTGTGGTACGAACGCTGCCGCAGCGCGGGCGTACCGATCCCGCTGGGCCGGTTCGTGGCCACCGGCACCCTGCTCGCCGTCACCGCCACCGGGGCCGCCCTCGGCGCCCTCCTGCTGACCGGGTGAGACGGTGCCGCCGCCTCAGACGCCCAGCTCGACCTCGTACGCGCGCCGCAGCCGCGCCACGGCGGCCGGGGCGAGGCAGACGTGCCAGGCCTGCCCCTCGTCCACCACGTTGACCTCACCGGCGTCCTGGCGGCCCCGCAGGATCCCGGCCAGGACATCCCGGGCCCCGAACCGCCGGAACCAGTCGAGTTCCACGTCGACGGCCCACCCGAGACAGGTCGCGCTGGGCAGCAGGGCCTGGTAGCCCAGCCGGCGCAGCCGATGCTGGTGCTCGACGCTGCGGACCAGGCTGTTCACCCACAGTGGCGGGGTGCCCGCCGGGGCGGCCGAGGCGAACTCCCGGGCGATGTCGTTGAGCAGCGCGACGATCTCCCGCCGGGCACGACGGAACCGGACCCCGGCGGTACGGGGAGCCGCGTACGGTCGCAGCCGCCGGTCGAGGGCCCGCAGCCCTCGACCGACCAGGGTGGCCGGCTGCTCCCGGTAGCGGAACCGGATCAGGTCCCGCCGACGCAGCCACTCCAGGTCGACGAGGTCCTGACCGACGACGATCTGGGCGTCGGTGGCGAGGGCCGGGGCGTCGCGCCACCACATCAGGTCGATCCGGGTCAGCAGGTAGCTGCGGACCAGGGCCGCCAGGTCCCGGGCGGCGTCGCGGGCCTCGGGCCGGTAACGGGCCAGCTCCAGCAGAAGGGTCTCCCGGGTCGCGACGACGCCGGCCGCCGTCGCGTCGAGGACATCGGCGATCACCGGTTCCCGCAGCCGCTCGTCGAGCAGCACCTGACGGGCGGTGGTCGAACCGGCGTCGGTGAGGGTGCCGAGCTCGACCAGCAGGTCCGCGACAGCCTCCCGGTAGGCGGGCAGGTCAGGGCCGGGCGAGCCGCCGGGACGCGCCTCGGGGACGCCCGGGGGGATCGTCGGGACCACTGACCCCACTGCCGGGCCGCGCTGCGGTCCGGAGCTTCGGCTCGGCACGCGCATCCTCGGGTCCCCTCTCCCGGTACGCCGCGACGCGGCACCCCGAGGCAACGTTAGGACCCGGACCACCTGACGAACCAAACAAAGGAACCGTCTACCCCGAAAGGGAACAGACCGTCGGCGACCTCACCCACCCTCGACGGTCTCAGCCACCCTCGACGGTGGTCAGATCCGACAACCCGGAGATGGCCAACAGCGGGGCCAACAGCGGAGAGGCCACCAACCGCACCCGGTCCGCGTGCGGGAACAACGCCGCGAGACCGGCGCTGTCGAGGTACTCCACCGCCGTGAGGTCGACAACCAGGAAACCCTCGCCGCCCTCGGCGGCACCGGCCAGGGCGGCGGCGAAACTGTCCGCGTTGCTCATGTCGATCTCACCCACGGCGTGCAGGACTGCGGCCCCGTCCGCACGGCGGCTCGTGGTGAGGGTCAGCGCAGTGGTCATCGGCCAATCCTTGCCTGCATGTCGACGGTGGTGCCGCCGGCTCCGTGGATCACGGTGATGCTGTCCATGAGGGCGCGCATCAGGCTGAGACCGCGCCCCCGGTGGTTGTTCTCCACCGCCAGGGGAACCTTCCACCTGCCGCTGTCGGTGACGCTGAGCCGCAGCCCGTCGGCGGTGGCGGCGGCGTGCAGGTGGATCCGGCCGCCGGGGGCGTCGCGGTGACCGTGTTCGATGGCGTTGGCGCAGGCCTCCCCGGCGGCCACCAGCACGTTGTAGGCGCTGGCCCGGTCCAGCCCGCAGCGTTCGAGCCAACTGCGCAGCGCGGTACGGACCGGGGCCAGATGAGTCGCCTCGGCGGGGAAGTCGAGCTCCAACGGCCCGGGATGACGGTAGAGCAGCAGCGCCACGTCGTCGTCGTAACCGCCGTCGGGGGCCATCCGCGACATGACGTCGGAGGCCAGGGTCTCGATCGGAGCGGCCCGCCCGTCCTGCACGGTGGCTGTCGCCCGTTCGATCCCGACGGTCACCGACTGACGTCGACGCTCGACCAGTCCGTCCGTGTACAGCATGAGGGTCGCCCGGGGCGGTACGACGCACTCCGCCTCGGGTCGGTCGGCACCGAGGCGGACCACGAGCGGACGGGACCGCCCCTGGTCGAGCAGGATCGTCGTGCCGTCCGGATGGGCGACGATCGCCGGTGGGTGACCGGCGCTGGAGTACCGCAGGTGCCCGGTGGCCGGGTCCAGCACACCACAGAAGACGCTGGCGCACGCCGCACCGGGGAGCAGGGCGGCGAAACGGTCCAGGGCGGTCAGCGTCCGGGCCGGGCTGGGCTGCTGCAACAGCAGGGCCCGGCAGGCGCTGCGCAGCTGACCCATGACCGTGGCCGCCTGCAGACCGTGACCCACGCAGTCGCCGACCACGATGCCGATCCGGCCGTCGGGCAGGGTCACCGTGTCGTACCAGTCGCCGCCGACCTTGAGCGGGCGGGTGGCGGGCTCGTACCGCACGGCGAAACCCGAGGGCAGCTGGGCCGGGCCCAGGATCGCCCGTTGCAGCGCCAGGGCGGTCTCCCGCTGCTGGTCGATCTGGTGGACCCGGTGCAGTCCCTGACCGGCCTGACCGGCCAGCAACGTCAACAGGGTCACGTCCTGCTCGGTGAAGGGTCGCCGCTCCCCCAGGTCGATCCAGAGGACCATGGTGCCGTGCGGATGCTCCACGGCGATACCGGCCCCACCGGTCTCGGCCGCCACCGCCGTGGGCAGGGTCCGGTCCCGCAACGCGGTGACCATCTCACGACGGCGTTGCGGCAACGACTCCCAGCGCAGGTCCGGGTCCACGCCGGTCACCACGGGAGGGGACGAGTCGCCGAACACCACGGCGGTGACCCCGGCGGCCCGCCACAACTTCCGCAGCTCGTCGAGGACACCGGTGAGGGCGTCGGTCAGGTCCTCCGACCGCGACAGACGCATGCTCAACGCCGCCAGGGCGGTCTCCCGCTGGACGGCGTAGTGCTCGGCGGTGACGTCACGGAACGTGCCCACCACCACCCGACGCCCGGTGTCGGGGTCGACGACCTGGTTGAAGGAGGCGGCGACCCACAACCGGTGTCCGTCCCGGTGGGTCACCGGAATGGTGTAGGTGCCCTGCTCCTGCTCCATGAGGAGGGTGAACGCCTCGCCCACCTGCCGGTGGGCGTCGGGCTCCGCGTCCCGGTCCGGCCACCACGGGTGGACCGGAGCGTAGGGCAGATCCTCGGGGCCGTAGCCGAGGACGTCGGTGAACGCGGCGTTGATCTCGACGACGGCACCGTCGTCGGCGCAGACGAAGAACGCCTCCTGCAGGGAGTCGACGAGCGCCGTACGCCAGCGGGCATGGTGGTTGCGCAGCCGGGCCAGCTCCACGTTCGCCCGTACCCTGGCCAGCAGCTCGGCGGCGGAGAAGGGCTTGACCAGGTAGTCGTCGGCCCCCGCGTCCAGCCCCTCGATGGACGCCTCCTGACCGGCCCGGGCCGACAGCAACAGCACCGGCGTCCCGGCGGTCCTCGGGTCCGCGCGCAGGGCCGCCACCAGCTGCAGGCCGTCCAGTCGGGGCATCATCACGTCGCTGACCACCAGGTCCGGCGGGTGGACCCGGACGGCGTCCAGCGCGGCCTGGCCGTCGGCGACCGCCTCCACCCGGTGACCGGCGGAGCGGAGCAGACGGATCAGGTACTCGCGCATGTCGGCGTTGTCGTCTGCCACCACCACCCGGGCCGACGAACCGGCGACCTGCGACTCACCGGCGGTCGCGGCCGGGGCGTCGGCGGAGTCCTCCTCCCCGGCGGGCCCGGGGTCGGCCGGAAGCCACCGCAGCGCCTCGTGGACGAACGGGTCGGCGGTGGCCGACACCCCGGCCGGGGCGGCGGCGGACACCGCCGCGCCGGCGGGCAGGTGGGCGACCCCGAAGGGCAGGCGGACGGTGAAGGTGGTGCCCTCGTCGACGACGCTGTCGGCGGTGATGGTGCCACCGTGCAGGCCGACGAGCTCCCGGACCAGCGCCAGGCCGATCCCGCTGCCCTCGTTCGACCGTGACCTGGCGTTCTCGATCCGGTGGAACCGCTCGAACAACCGGGGCATCTCCGGTGCGGCCACGCCGATTCCGGTGTCGGCGACGGTGACAAGCGCGTGTCCGTCGGCCGCGCGGACCGCGACCCGGATCCGCCCCTCGAAGGTGAACTTCAGGGCGTTGCTGAGCAGGTTGAGCACCACCTTCTCCCACATGCCCCGGTCAAGGTGCACCGGTTCGGGCAGGGGCGGACAGTCCACCTCGAAGGCCAGCTCGGCCCGCTCGACCGCCGACCGGAAGACACTCGCCAGCTCGGTGGTGGTCGCGGCCAGGTCCACCGGCTCGTACCGGGCCTGCATCCGTCCGGCTTCGATACGGGAGAAGTCCAGCAGGGCGTTTACCAGCTTGCCCAGACGCAGCCCGTTGCGCCGGGCCACCTCCAACTCCTGTCGTACCCCGTCGTCGGCGTCCTGGAGCCGACCACGCAGCTCCTCCAACGGACCCATGATCAGGGTCAGCGGCGTACGGAACTCGTGACTGACGTTGGAGAAGAAGGCCGTCTTGGCCCGGTCCAGCTCGGCCAGCTCCTCGGCACGGCGCTGCTGGGCCTGGTAGCTACGGGCGCTGGCGACCCCCGCCGCCACGTGACTGGCGGCCAGCTCGACGAAGCCCCGGTAGGCGTCGTCGAGGAGTCGGTACCTGTTGATCCCGGCCACCAGGAACCCGTACGACGTGCCGCCCTGCTGCAACAACGGCACCAACAGGGCCTGCCGGGGTGGCTCCGGCCACTGGCCGCCGGGCAGCCCGGCGAAAGTCGGACCGTCGAGCTCCACCAGCACGGAATCGCCCCGGGCCGGCGCGGCGGCGGGCCACACGGCCTCCGCATCCGTGATCGACAGGGTCGCCGGAGCAGCCGGGTGCCGACGGTCGAGTCCCGTCGCCTCGGCCAGGCGGGCCTGACCGTCGTCGTCGAAGAGGTAGGTGAGGGTGAACGGCAGGTCCAGGCGGTTGCGCCCCAGCTGCCGGCTCGCGAAGGCGAGCATCTCCTCCTCGGTCCGCACCACGCTCGGGTCGGAGCCGAGATCCCGCAGCGTCGCCATCCGCCGCTCACCGATGACCCGCTCGGTCTCCTCGCTGACCACGCAGAGCATCCCGATCAACGCACCGTCGTCGTCGTGCAACGGACTGTAGGAGAAGGTGTGGTAACTCTCCTCCCGGTAGCCGGACCGCTCCACGAACAGCCGGAGCGCCTCGTCCCAGGTCGCCTCCCCGGTGGTGAGCACGTTGTCGACCCGGGGACCGATGTCGTCCCAGATCTCCGCCCACACCTGGTCGGCCGGTCGGCCCAGCGCCCACGGGTACTTGCGGCCCAGGGTGTCGCGGCGGTACGCGGCGTTGCAGAAGAACGTGAGCTGCGGCCCCCACGCCATCCACATCGCGAACCGGGAGGACAGCAGGATGCGAACCGACGTCTGGAGGCTCTGCGGCCAGTCCTCCGGCGGCCCCAGCGGTGTCGTCGACCAGTCCACCGCCGCGAGGTCCCGGCCGACCTCACCGCCGCCGACGAACACGTCGGCACTCCCTGACGGGTGGCGCTCACCACTGGTCATCGCGTCGACGTCTCCCTCACCACGGCCCTGCTTCCTCCCTACCCCGGTCCGCTGCTGCCTCACCCCCGCGGAGACTGTGTCCGTCCCCGCGGAATCGTAGAGCAGCTGCCGGTCGGCGGCAGTCGAGCCCGGCCCGATCCGGATCATCATCCCCCGGCGTCACGCCCGCCGGGCACGCCGGGGGCCGTGTCTTCGGGGCGCGCGGACACCGAGTCGGCCGGTCGCCGAAACGTGCCGACGTCGGTGATGAAAAGCTCTACCCATGAGTTCCGCACCCGCACCGATCGAAACGACCACCGGCGGCGACCCGCAGGAGGCGAGCGCCTTCGCGGATCTCGGGCTGCGCGCCGAACTTCTCCGCGCGCTCACCGCGCTCGGCTACGAGGAGCCCACCCCGATCCAGCGGGAGGCGATCCCTCCCCTGCTCGCCGGCGGTGACCTGCTCGGGCAGGCGGCCACCGGGACCGGCAAGACGGCCGCCTTCGCCCTGCCGCTGTTGCAGCGGATGCCGGCGGGGCGTACCGAGGGCGATCCGGTGGCCCTGGTGCTGGTGCCCACCCGGGAACTGGCAGTGCAGGTCTCCGAGGCGTTCCACAGGTACGGCAAGGACCTCGGCACCCGGGTCCTGCCGATCTACGGCGGGCAGCCCATCGGCCGGCAGCTGCGCGCCCTGGACAGCGGGGTGGACGTGGTGGTGGCGACCCCGGGCCGGGCCCTGGACCACATCGCCCGGGGGACGCTGCGTCTGGGGCAGCTCTCCACCGTCGTGCTCGACGAGGCCGACGAGATGCTCGACATGGGCTTCGCCGAGGACATCGAGGCGATCCTGGAGCACACCCCGCAGGAGCGACAGACGGTGCTGTTCTCCGCCACCATGCCGGCCCGGATCGACGGCATGGCGCGGGCGTACCTCACCGACCCGGTCCGGATCCTCATCGCCCGGGAGCAGCCGGTGGCCGGGGAGGCTCCCCGGGTACGGCAGAGCGCGTACATCGTGGCCCGGGCCCACAAGCCGGCCGCACTGGGCCGGGTGCTGGACGTGGAGTCCCCGACCGCGGCGATCGTGTTCTGCCGCAGCCGGGAGGAGGTGGACCGGCTCACCGAGACGATGAACGGGCGCGGCTACCGGGCCGAGGCGCTGCACGGCGGGATGAGCCAGGAGCAGCGGGACCGGGTGATGGGGCGGCTCCGCTCCGGCACGGCGGACCTGCTGGTGGCCACCGACGTGGCCGCCCGGGGGTTGGACGTGGAGCAGCTCAGCCACGTGGTCAACTACGACGTGCCGTCCGCCGCCGAGTCGTACGTGCACCGGATCGGCCGGGTCGGCCGGGCCGGTCGGGAGGGGGTGGCGATCACCCTGGCCGAGCCCCGGGAACACCGGATGCTCAAGACCATCGAGCGGGTCACCGGGCAACGGATCGCCATCGACAAGATGCCCACCGTGGCGGACCTGCGGACCCGGCGGCTGGAGCTGACCCAGGCCGCCCTCCGGGAGAGCCTCCTGGAGGACGACCTGACCCCGTTCCGGGTGATCGTCGAGTCGCTGTCGGACGAGTTCGACCTGATGGAGGTGGCCCTCGCCGCGGTGAAGCTGGCCCACGAGGCGACGCTGCCCGGCAGCACCGACGAGGACGAGGAGATTCCGCAGGTAGCGGTCCGTCCGAACCGGGAGAACCGGCCGGGGATGGACGCTCGGGGCGACCGACGGCCGGGACGGCCCCGCACCGCCGGCACCACCCAGGTCTTCGTCGGGCTGGGTCGGCGGGCCGGGGTCCGGCCGCAGGACCTGGTGGGCGCGATCACCGGGGAGACCCAGATCAGCGGCCGGGACATCGGCTCCATCGAGATCGCCGACCGGTTCTCCCTGGTGGAGGTGCCCACGGCGGTGGCCGAGGAGGTGATCGCCGGGCTGCGCGCCAGCACCATCAAGGGTCGGCGGGCGACGGTACGCCGGGACCGTGACGGCGGGGACCGCCGCTTCGAGCCCCGCGACCGTGACGGCGGGGACCGCCGGTTCGAGTCCCGGGACCGGCGCTGACTCCTCGCCGGCCCGGTCGGGACGACGTCCTGGACCGGGCCGGCGATGGCCGCCCTCAGACTGTCGACGCGCACCCCACGCGGACGGGTCCCGCCCCGTGCGGTGCGCGCGGGGCGGGACCCGTCCG
>NZ_JBEPEQ010000044.1:0-43551 GCF_040300925.1 Micromonospora sp. NPDC000207 | reverse complement strand
GGGCGGCACGTCGCGCCGCCCCGGCGGTACCTGCGGGACATCGGGGTGGAGGTGGCGGCGGCCGACGTCGCCGCGACGGTGGCCGAGCAGGCCCGGGCGGGCAACGGGTGGGTCAAGCTGGTCGGCGACTGGATCGACAGGGGAGAGGGGGACCTCGCCCCGGCCTGGGACGCCACCACCATGACCGCCGCCGTCGAGGCCGCCCACGCCGCCGGGGTACGCGCTGCGGTGCACACCTTCTCCGAGACGGCCGTCGACATCATGGTGCGGGCCGGAGTGGACTCGGTCGAGCACGGCACCGGGCTGAGCCTGGACCTGATCGACGAGATGGCCCGACGGGGCACCGCCCTGATCCCCACGATGATCAACATTCGGACCTTCGGCGGGATCGCCGACCAGGCTCGCCCCAAGTTCCCCCGGTACGCCGACCACATGGTCGCCCTGCGGGACCGGTTCCCCGAGGTGGTCCGGGCCGCGTACGAGGCGGGGGTGCCGATCTACGTCGGGACCGACGCCGGGGGTGGGATCGACCACGGCCTGGCCGCCGAGGAGATGCTCCTGCTGCACGAGCAGGCCGGAATGTCCCCGGTGGACGTGCTGGCCGCCGCCTCCTGGAAGGCCCGGGAGTGGCTCGGGTTCCCCGGCCTCGTCGAGGGCGGCCTCGCCGACCTGGTGGTCTACCCCGAGGACCCCCGCCGCGACCTCCGGGCCGTCCGCACCCCCTCCCACCTCATCCTGCGCGGCCACCCCCTCCCCACCTGACCCCCCACCCCCAACCCCAACCCCCACCCCCCTTCCAGTCGCGTGATCAAGGGGTTTGTGTCAGCCTTCGGCCCCCCGGTGACGCAAACCCCTTGATCAACGCGCCCCAGGGGGAGGGGGCAGGGGAGGGGGCAGGGGATGGGGGTGGGGCAGGGAGGGGGCGGGGGTGGGGCGGGGGTGGGGGAATAGGATGTGTGGTCATGGCGCGCGTGCTCACTCCCCGTGCGGAGGACTTTCCCCGCTGGTACCAGGATCTGATCGCCAAGGCGAAGCTGGCCGACAACGGCCCGGTCCGCGGGACGATGGTGATCCGACCGGCCGGCTATGCCATCTGGGAACGGATGCAGGCCGAGATGGACGCCCGGATCAAGGCGGCCGGGGCGGAGAACGCGTACTTCCCGCTCTTCATCCCGGAGAGCTACCTCAAGCGGGAGGCCGAGCACGTCGAGGGCTTCTCCCCGGAGCTGGCAGTGGTCACCCACGGTGGCGGCAAGCAGCTCGCCGAGCCGGTGGTGGTCCGCCCCACCAGCGAGACGGTGATCGGCGAGTTCATGGCCAAGTGGGTCGACTCCTACCGGGACCTGCCGCTGCTGCTCAACCAGTGGGCCAACGTGGTCCGGTGGGAGCTGCGTCCGCGCGTCTTTTTGCGTACCAGCGAGTTCCTCTGGCAGGAGGGGCACACCGCCCACGCCACCCGTGACGACGCCCGCGCCTACGCCCGCAGGATCCTGCACGAGGCGTACGAGGACCTGATGGTGAGCGTCCTCGGCATCCCGGTGGTGGTGGGCCTCAAGACCACCCGGGAGCGGTTCGCCGGGGCGACCGCCACGTACACCTGCGAAGGCATGATGGGCGACGGCAAGGCGCTCCAGCTGGGCACCAGCCACGAGCTGGGGCAGAACTTCGCCAAGGCCTTCGACATCACCTACTCCTCCGCCGAGGGTGGGCGGGAGCACGCCTGGACCACCTCCTGGGGCACCTCGACCCGGATGCTCGGTGGGCTGATCATGGCCCACGGCGACGACAACGGGTTGCGGGTGCCGCCGAGGCTGGCGCCGATCCAGGCGTACGTGATGGTCGTCAAGGACGGCGAGGGGGTCGGCGAGGCGGCGACCGGGCTCCGCGACGCACTGCGTGACGCCGGTGTCCGGGTCGCGCTCGACGACCGGACCGACACCGCGTTCGGTCGCCGGGCCGTCGACGCCGAGCTGCGCGGCTACCCGGTACGCGTCGAGGTCGGCCCCCGTGACCTGGCCGCCGGCAAGGCGGTGGTGGTCCGGCGTACCGACGGGTCGAAGGCACCGACCCCGGTCGCCGACGTGGTGGGTGCGGTCCTCGCCGCGCTCGACGCCGACCAGCAGGTCCTCCACGACCAGGCGCTCGCCTTCCGGCAGGAGCGCACCGTGGAGGTCGCGACCCTCGCCGAGGCGATCGACGCGGCGGCCACCGGGTGGGCCCGGGTGCCGTGGTCGGCGGTCGGCGTGTCGGGTGAGGCGGAGGCGAACGGCCAGGGCGTGACCGTCCGGTGCCTGGTGCGGGCCGACGGGTCGGTCCCGGACTCCGAGGACGAGCCCGACCTGGTCGCCATCCTCGCCCGCGCCTACTGAGGTACGCCGAAGGGTCCCACGGGGTGGGGCCCTTCGGGTGGGTCCGCTCCCGCCCGGGGGCGGTGCCGGGGTCGACAGTCGCCGGAGGGGTGCATGAGTTTCGAGCCGGGGCGGCTGATCCTGCACCGCAACGTGCGACGCGGCCGGATCGGCTGGGTACGCACCGGCCGGGTGGTCAGCGACGACGAGCGGGGGCTGCTGATCCACGTGGCCCGCGACTCACCGGTGGCCAGTGAGGTCACCGCGGCCGGGCTCGGGATGCGGGCGGTCCCGTTCACCGAGTGGATCACCTCGTCGTACCGGCTGGCGCAGGCCACCTGGCAGGGTCCGTCGCTGCTGAAGTTCCTTCCCACCGGTGCCGCCCACTCGGTGTGGTGGTTCCGGGACGACGAGGACAGGTTCACCAACTGGTACGTGAACCTGGAGGAACCGGGCGTCCGGTGGGACGACGGGACCCTCGCCGGGGTCGACGTGACCGACCAGGACCTCGACGTGATCGTCAGGCCGGACCGCCGGTGGTCGTGGAAGGACGAGGACGAGTTCTCCGAGCGGCTCGCCTTCCCCGAGCACTACTGGGTCGCCGACGAGCGGGCGGTCCGCGCCGAGGGGGAGCGGGTGATCGCCCTCGCGGAGGCGGGTGAGTTCCCGTTCGACGGCACCTGGTGCGACTTCCAGGCACCCCCGGACTGGGACACGCCGGACCGACTGCCACCCGGATGGGACCGGCCGCCGGCCCGCTGAGTGTGTTCCTCGTCACCCCGACAGCTGTCGGGGGAGCCGGTGCGGGTCCGGTGTGAGCGTTCGGCTCCGGATCTGGCAGAATGGGGCGCTGGTATCAGGCGAGCGTCCGGCGCCCTCTAACCCGGGCACCTCGCCAGTCCACCGAGCAGTCTCCGGCCCATCCCCACTGTGCCGGTCGGCTCTCACCCGTGCACCGCCCTCCGGGCTGGTGAGAATCGCAACAGGAGCGAAACAACTGTGGCCGTAAAGATCCGGCTCCTGCGGATGGGCAAGATCCGCAACCCGCAGTACCGCATCGTCGTCGCCGACTCGCGCACCAAGCGCGACGGCCGGGCGATCGAGTTCGTCGGGATCTACCAGCCGAAGGAAGACCCTTCGGTGATCGAGGTCAAGTCGGAGCGGGTCCAGTACTGGCTGTCCGTCGGCGCCCAGCCGAGCGAGGCCGTGCAGCGCCTGCTGGAGCTGACCGGTGACTGGCAGCAGTTCAAGGGCCTGCCGGCGCCGCCGCCGCTGAAGGTCGCCGCCGAGCGGACCGACCGCAAGGCTGCCTACGAGGCTGAGGCGAAGGCCGCCGCCGGTCTGGCCGACGCGCCGGCCAAGCCGGCCAAGAAGACCGCCAAGACCGAGGCCCCGAAGGCCGACGAGTCGAAGGCCGAGGCCCCGAAGGCCGAGGAACCGGCCGCTGCGGACTCCGGTGAGCAGGCCTGACGTGGCGCTGCGTCCGGCGCTCGAACACCTGGTCAAGGGCATCGTCGACAACCCCGATGACGTTCGCGTCCGGATGGTCGACTCCCGTCGGGGCAAGCGGCTTGAGGTCCGCGTGCACCCGGAGGACCTGGGCACTGTGATCGGCCGTTCCGGTCGTACCGCCAAGGCCCTCCGTCAGGTGGTCGGCTCCATCGGTGGGCGCGGCGTCCGGGTCGACATCGTCGACTCGTACTGATGCAGCTCACCGTCGGCCGGATCGGCAAGCCGCACGGCATCCGCGGTGAGGTCACCGTGGAAGTGCGTACCGACGAGCCCGAGGCTCGCTTCGCCCCCGGCTCGGTGCTGGTCACCGAGCCGGGAGCGGCGGCCGGGCGGGCCGCGCCGCCCACCCCGGGGGCCTACCGGGTGCCCGACCGGCTGACAGTGGTCGCGGCGCGGTGGCACCAGAGCCGACTGCTCGTCACCTTCGAGGGTGTCCACGACCGCAACGTCGCCGAAGCGCTCCGCGACACCATGCTGGTGGTGGAGAGCGTCGACATCGACTCACCGACGGACCCGGACGAGTTCCACGACCACCAACTCGTCGGTCTCGTCGCTGTCACCCCGGACGGGGAACGGCTCGGCGAGGTCCGCCGCGTCGACCACGCTCCCGCCTCCGACCTGTTGGTGCTGCGTCGTCCCGACGGGCGCGACGCGTACATCCCCTTCGTCCGGGCGATCGTGCCGGAGGTGGACCTCGCCGGCAGTCGCGTGGTGGTCGACCCACCGTCCGGTCTGCTCGATCTCTGACCGAGCTGGAGTCTCCCCCTCATGCGTGTCGACGTCGTGTCGATCTTTCCGGAGTACTTCGCCCCGCTGGACCTGTCCCTGATCGGCAAGGCCCGGGCCGGCGGGCTGCTCCGGCTGGCCGTACACGATCTGCGGACCTGGACCCACGACGTGCACCGCACCGTCGACGACACCCCCTACGGCGGTGGCCCCGGGATGGTGATGCGTCCGGAGCCGTGGGGGGAGGCCCTGGACGCGCTCGCCCCCGACGAGTTGACCCCGGACGGGCTGACCCTGCCCCGGCTGGTGGTCCCCACCCCCTCCGGCGCACCGTTCACCCAGGCGATGGCGCAGGACCTGGCAGGTGAGTCGCACCTGCTCTTCGCCTGCGGCCGGTACGAGGGCATCGACCAGCGGGTCCTCGACCACGCCGCGACCCGGATGCGGGTCACCGAGGTCTCCCTCGGCGACTACGTCCTGTTCGGCGGCGAGGTGGCGGTGCTGGTGGTCCTGGAGGCGGTCGTCCGCCTGCTGCCCGGGGTGCTGGGCAACGCCGACTCGCTGGACGAGGAGTCACACGCCCACGGCCTGCTGGAGGGGCCGGTCTACACCAAGCCGCAGACGTGGCGCGGACAGGAGGTGCCGGAGGTGCTCCGCTCCGGCGACCACGCCCGGATCGCCCGCTGGCGACGCGACGAGGCGCTGGTACGCACCGGGAACCGCCGTCCGGACCTGGTCGCCGCACTTACCCCGGAGTCGCTGGACCGGCACGACCGGGCCGCCCTGGAGCGGGTCGGTGTCGAGCCGACGGTTTCCGACCCGACCGCGACGGGCCGGGACTGATTTCGCCTGCCGAGGCCGGGTGTGGCAGAGTAGAGCGGTTGCCGCAACCGACCGCGCCGCGGGAGGTTGCGAGGATCCTCGACCGGTGCCGACCCCGTCGTCACCACCCGGGGATCAGAATCGCCCATCCGCGCGCCGACTGACGGTGCGCCGTGAGCCTCACGAGGTTTGTGATGAACATCCTGGACGCCCTTGACGCCCAGTCCAAGCGGACCGACCTCCCCGAGTTCCGGGCCGGTGACACCGTCAAGGTGCACGCCCGGGTCGTCGAGGGAAACCGGTCCCGTGTCCAGATCTTCCAGGGCGTGGTCATCCGCCGTCAGGGTGACGGTCTGCGCGAGACCTTCTCGGTCCGCAAGGTCAGCTTCGGCGTCGGCGTCGAGCGGACCTACCCGGTCAACAGCCCGGCCATCGACCGGATCGAAATCGTGACCCGGGGTGCCGTCCGGCGGGCCAAGCTCTACTACCTGCGCGAGCTGCGGGGCAAGAAGGCCAAGATCAAGGAGCGTCGCGAGAAGCTCCCGAGCTGACCCCTCACTCGGCGCCCCCCGCCTGACCTGCCCGTGTGTCGCACCGACGAGGGCGCACTACCCTGTTCGGTACGGGCGCAGGTGGGCAGCGACGGCACGACAGATGTCCACTACCGCCCGTGGGGCCTCCAGGGAGGCTCCCGGGCGGTAGTGACGTTTCTGCGGACCGGGGAGTTGCGTGGTGCGGACGGTTGACGACGACGGCACAGTCGACCCGTGGCAACGCCGGTCCCGACGCCGGACGCCGAGGCAGATGCCGCTGTGGCAGGAACTGCCGCTGCTGCTGATCGTGGCCTTCTGCCTGGCCGTGCTGATCCGTACGTTCCTGTTGCAGGCGTTCTTCATCCCCTCGGGGTCGATGGAGAACACCCTCCTGGTCGAAGACCGGGTCCTGGTCAACAAGGTCGTCTACGACGTACGGGACCCGGTGCGCGGTGAGGTCGTGGTGTTCCGGGGCACCGAACAGTGGGTGCCCCAGGTGGACCTCGGCCCCGACCCCGGCCTGGCGGGCCGGGCCGCGCAGACAGTGGGCGATCTCATCGGGGTGGGCCGCCCCGGCGAGAAGGACTTCATCAAGCGGGTGGTGGGGGTGCCCGGGGACCGGGTGGCCTGCTGTGACGAGCAGGGTCGGGTCACCGTCAACGACGTTCCCCTCGACGAGACGTACGTCTTCCAGGACTCCCCTCTGGACCTCCCGCCGAACCCGGCCGAGTGCCGGTCCCGGCGCTTCGACGAGATCGTGGTGCCGCCCGGTCAGATCTTCGTGATGGGCGACCACCGGCTCGTCTCGCAGGACGGCCGTTGCCAGGGTCCCGTACCCATCGACAACGTGGTGGGGCGGGCGTTCATGGTCGTCTGGCCGGCGTCGCGGTGGGCCCCACTGCCGGTGCCGGAGACCTACGAGTCGGTGCCGGCGGCCACCGCCAGCGCCGGCGACGGGCCGTTGCCGGTACGACCGACTCCCGGTGGGGGAGTCGCACTGCTCGTCCCGATTGCCACCGTGGTATCCGTTCTAGCGCGTTACGGAAGGTCGACACATGCCCGGCGACGTAGGCTCCTGTCGTGATTGACGAGCAGACCGACAAGCCCCGTAGTTCGTTCTGGAAGGAACTGCCCATCCTCCTGGGGGTGGCCGTCCTGGTCGCGGTACTGGTCCGCGCCTTCGTACTGCAGACCTTCTTCATTCCCTCTCCGTCCATGGAGAACACGCTCAAGATCGACGACCGGGTGCTTGTCAACAAGCTGGTCTACAACTTCCGGACCCCGGAGCGGGGCGAGGTGATCGTGTTCAAGGCACCCACCGAGTGGAGCGGCAACCCCGACGGTGAGGACTTCATCAAGCGGGTGATCGCCGTCGGCGGTGACAACCTGGTCTGCTGCGACACGGAGGACCGGCTCATCATCAACGGTCTGCCGCTGGACGAGCCGTACATCTACGAGGCCAACGGGCGGCGGGACCGCGTGGCCGACCAGGAGTTCGACGTCACCGTGCCGCCAGGGCGGATCTGGGTGATGGGTGACCACCGGGAGGCCTCCGGCGACTCCCTGGAGCACTACCAGCAGTCCGGCCAGAACATCGAGTCGGCCACCATCAGCGAGGACGCGGTGGTCGGTCGCGCGTTCACGGTCTTCTGGCCGGTGAACCGGGCCACCTGGCTCACCGTTCCGCAGGGCTACCACGACGTACCCGATCCGGCGTCGTGACGTTGCCTCGTCGGCGCTGTGGTTCGGTCGACGGCCCGCACCGAGGGCCGTCGCGGCCCGGGTGGGCATGGGCGCGACGGGCGTCGTCTGGCAGGCTGGCACGGTGACCGTCTTCACCCCTCGCCGGGCCGGCCGGGTGCTGCTCGTCGACGCCACCGGCCGGGTGTTGCTCTTCACCGGTTTCGATCCGGCCCGGCCCAGCCACCGGTACTGGTTCACCCCCGGGGGCGGGCTCGACCCGGGGGAGACCCCCGCCGACGGGGCGGCCCGGGAACTGGCCGAGGAGACCGGGCTGCGGGTGACCCCCGGCCAGTTGGGCGAACCGGTCTGGACCGAGACCGTCGAGTTCCCCTTCGACGGGGTGTGGTACCGGCAGGAACAGCAGTTCTTCCTGGTCCGGGTCTCCACCTGGGAGGTCGACACAGCGGGTTTCGGCGAGATCGAACGCGCCACCGTCACCGGTCACCGGTGGTGGCCCGTGGAGGAGCTGAGCACCTGCGGTGAGATCTGCTACCCGCAGGAGCTGCCGGCCCTGTTGACCCGGCTGCTGGCCGCCACCGATCCCCGAACCGACGCCCCGACGACCGAGCCGTCCGCCGGTCCGCCGGGGCACCCCGAGACGGGCGCCCGATGCTGACGCCGCCGCGCACCGTGGTACGCCGGGAGGGCGGACTGTACGCGCTGGAACGGGCCCTGCAGCGCCGGGGCTTCCGGTACGTCGCCGGAGCCGACGAGGCCGGTCGGGGGGCCTGCGCCGGGCCGCTGGTGGCCGCCGCCGCCGTGCTGCCCGAGGGACGCCGGGGCGAGATCGACGGGTTGGCCGACTCCAAGCTGCTCACCCCCGCCACCCGGGAACGGATCCACGACGAGGTGGTGGCCAAGGCCCTGGCGTACGCGGTGGTGATCGTCCCCGCCGAGGAGGTCGACGCCAGGGGCCTGCACGTGTGCAACCTGGCCGCCATGCGTCGGGCGCTCGCCTCGCTGACAGTCCGCCCCGAGTACGTGCTCAGCGACGGGTTCGGCGTCGACGGGCTGGACGTGCCGGGGCTGGCCGTCTGGAAGGGCGACCGGGTCGCCGCCTGTGTGGCCGCAGCCAGCGTGCTGGCCAAGGTGACCCGGGACCGGCTCATGGTCGAGTTGGACGGCACCTACCCCGGTTACGGATTCGCCGAGCACAAGGGCTACATCACCGCCGATCACTCGACGGCGCTGCGGGAACTCGGCCCGTGCCGGGAACACCGATTCTCGTACGTCAACGTCGCCACCGTCTCGGGGCGGGCCGGTCGACCGCCCCGATCACGCCGTCCCGGGCGGGAAAGGTCGTACGAGCCGATGGAGCGTACGGGGTTGTCAGCAGGTACCGTCGGCGTGGCGTCGGGCGAGCAACCTCGACCTCCCGCGCCGGTGGGGGAAGATGTCGTCATGGAAGGCGGAGTGCGATGAGCGCGGAAGATCTCGAGAAGTACGAGACCGAGATGGAGCTGCAGCTCTACCGGGAGTACCGCGACATTGTCCGCCAGTTCTCGTACGTGGTGGAGACCGAGCGCCGGTTCTACCTGGCCAACCAGGTCGACCTGCACGTGCGCAACTCCGACGGCGAGGTCTACTTCGAGGTGGAGATGCACGACGCCTGGGTCTGGGACATGTACCGTCCGGCCCGGTTCGTGAAGAACGTCCGGGTGATGACGTTCAAGGACGTCAACGTCGAAGAGCTGGAGAAGCCCGACATCTCCCTGCCGACCGACACCGGCTTCGGTAACTGACCCGCCACCCGTTCCCGCGTACCGCTGCGCGGGGGAGGGTGCCTCCGGCCCGGATTCCTCAGCCCGGCCGCCAGGCCCCGCCGCTCGTTCGCGTCCCGACCCTCCACCGTGTACCCGTGACCCGCCCCCGGGGTCGGCTGCTCGCCCGCGTCCTGGTCGCCTGCGTGGTGCCGCCCGGCCGCCGGTACGGCCATAGCAGATCGTCGTCGTCTGTGGGGCGTCGTCCACAGCCGGTGCCCTGTCCACAGCCGACGACGGACGGGGCTGCGTCGCTGCGGGTCACCCAGGCACCCTCGCCGACATGTTCATCGTGATGGCGACCGCCCTGCTGCTCTGCGTACCCGCGTCGACCCCACTCGACCCCGCCCCACCGGCCCGCCCCACCACCGTCGAGCCGGTTTGGTCGGCCGCCCTGTTACCGGCGGTCCTTCCGTTACCGGCGGTCTTTCCGTTACCGGCGGTCGCGGCGGTGCCGCCGGTGTCGGCGGTCAGGTCGGTGGGGGCTTCCGTTCGGGTCGGGTCGGTGCAGCCGGGTGAGGTGGTCCCGGGCGGATTCCGTTGGCCCCTGCCCGGCACGCCCGAACTCCGGCGGCGATTCACCCCTCCGCCCGAGCCCTGGCTGCCGGGACACCGAGGGGTGGACCTGGCTGCGGGACCGGGCAGCACCGTCCACGCGGCCGGCCCCGGGGTGGTGCTCTTCGCCGGAGCTGTCGCCGGTCGCCCGGTCGTCACGGTGGGGCACGCCGACGGACTGCGAACGACCTACGAGCCCGTCCAACCGGTCGTCGACGTCGGGCAGCGGCTGGATGCGGGCGGCGGCCTCGGTGTCCTGCTCCCCGGGCACCCTGGCTGTTCGGCAACGGCCTGCCTGCACTGGGGACTACGCCGAGGGCAGGAGTACCTCGATCCGCTCTCGCTGCTCGGCCTCGGCCCCGTCCGTCTGCTCCCGCTCCCCGACTGAACCGACTTCCGGTCGAGTCCGCAGGGCGACATCGGACGGCAGTGCCGGCACCCCGACTGAACCGACTTCCCGGTCGAGTCCGCAGGGCGACATCGGATGGCAGTGCCGGCTCGCCGAGGACAGGAAGTCCTCGGCGGCGGGTGGTCGTGGGCGGGATCAGCGGTGGTCGAGCAGTGCGGGCAGCCGGAGGGCGAGGCGTTCGTACTCGTCGGGGGTGTTGTAGACCTGGCCACAGAGGCGGAGCCACCCCCGGCCGTGCCACGACGCCACCGAGACCTCGGTGGCGAGTCGGTCGGCGATCCGCTGCCGCAGGGACCGGGCCGCGTCGAAGGTGGTGGCGACCCCGGGCGGCAGCGGCACCAGGCGCATCGCCACCGCCGGATCGCCGGGGTCCGGGAGCGCGGCCGGCCCCACCCCCAGTGCCTCACCGACGACCCGTTGCCCGTACGCGGCCAGGGCGGCGTTGTGTCGGCGTACCCGGTCCAGACCGAGACTGCGGAGGGTGAACAGCCCCACCGGGGCGGCCAGCCACGGGGTGTAGTCCACTGTGGCCTGCCATTCCAGCCGGGCCGGGAAGCCCGACTCCTGCTCCCAGGAGACCACCGGTGGCTCGATCCGGTCCCGCCACGGCTCGGCCACCACCAGCAGCGCGGTTCCTCTCGGGGCGTACCCCCACTTGTGCAGGTTGCCGACCCAGAAGTCGGCGGCGACGTCGCTGACCGACACCGGCAGCATGCCCGGCACGTGGGCGGCGTCCACCAGCACCGGAATCCCGTGTGCGTGGGCCGCCGAGACGACGGCCGCTACCGGCATCAGCCGGGCGGTGGCGGACGTGACCTGGTCGAGGACGACCAGACGGGTTCGGCCGGGACGCAGACCGGCCCGGACGATCCGGACGACGTCCTCGTCGGGGGCGGTCAGCGGCACCGGCAGGACCCGGGAGGTCGCTCCGGTCCGGCGGCACTCCCGGGCGATGGCGAGGGTGACCGCCCCGTACGCGTGGTCGGTGCTGATCACCTCGTCGCCGGGGCCGAGACCGAGGGACTGCAACACCACACCGACGCCGGTGGTCGCGTTGGACACCAACGCCGCACCCTGCGGGTCCGCGTCCAGGAAGGTCGCGAGGTGGCGACGCGCGTGGGCGATCCGGTCGGTCAACCCCTGGCTGTAGAAGCGCAACGGGTTGGCCTCCATCTCGTCGCGCAGCCGGTGCTGGGCGCGTTGCACCGGGATCGGTACCGCACCGAACGAACCGTGGTTGAGGTGACTGACCGCCGGGTCGAGGGAGAAGAGCAGTCGGGCACCGGCGATCGGCTCGGGCGGTGGCGACGGGCTCACCACCTGATCGTAGCCCGGCGCGGCCTCCCGGCCCGGTCTTCGCCTGGCGCTGGCGCTCCCGGGGCCGCCGGGACTCAGGCCCGGGGATGAGCCTGCCGGTACGCCGACCGCAGCCGTTCCACCGACACGTGCGTGTAGATCTGGGTGCTGGACAGGGCGGAGTGGCCCAGCATCTCCTGCACCGAGCGCAGGTCCGCGCCGCCTTCCAACAGGTGGGTGGCGGCCGAGTGCCGCAGGCTGTGCGGGCTGGTGCCGGGCAGCCCGACGGCGCGGGCGTACGCGGCCACGACCTGTCGGGCGGTGGTCGGGTTCAACCGGCCACCACGCGCCCCGAGCAGCAGGGCGTCCCCGCTCGTCGGGGCGGCCAGCGCCGGTCGACCGGCCCGGAGCCAGCCGTCGAGCGCCCGTTGGGCCGGCTGGCCGTACGGCACCGCCCGTTCCCGCCCGCCCTTGCCCAGCACCCGAAGCAGTCGTCGCCCCTGGTCGACGTCGGCGACGTCCACCCCGCACGCCTCGCTGACCCGAACCCCGGTGGCGTAGAGCAGTTCCAGCAGCAGACGGTCACGCAGCGACACGGGGCGGTCGTCGTCGACGGGCACCTGGACCAACTGCTCGGCCTGGTCGGCCCGGAGGACCGTGGGCAGGTCCCGGTGGGCCCGCGGGGTGGCGAGTGCGGCGGCCACGTCGGTGGTGAGCAGCCCGGTGCGGTGCGCCCACGTGCTGAAGACCCGAGCCGAGGCGGCCCGCCGGGCCAGGGTGGAGCGCGCCGCCCCGGAGGTCCGCTGTCGGGCCAACCAACTCCGCAGCACCGCGAGGTCCAGCTCGGCCGGGGTGGTACGCCCCATCCGGGCGGCGTGGTCGAGGAGCGAGACCAGGTCGGTGACGTAGGCCCGTACCGTGTGCTCGGAGCGACCGAGCACCTGCCCGAGGTGACCGGCGAAGTCGTCCACGGAGGCACGCAGGGCCACCGGCAGCGCCTCGTGCCGGGTCCGGGTGCCCCGGGGGTCAACCACCACGAACGGATCATGTCACCGCCGACCGGTGGTCGCATCCGCCCCGCCGGAACCCGAGCCGGACCGGCCGGCGGTGTCGGAGGCGACCACGAGCCGGTACCCGCCGTCGTGGCGACCGACCAGGCCGAGCTGTTCCAACAGGGAGAGCTTGCGCAGGGCGGTACGGAGGTCCACCCCGGCGCCGGCGGCGAGCGCCTCCACCCCGGCCACTCCCCGGCGGGGCATGGACTCCAGGATCATTGCCGCCTCGTCGTCGAGGTCGTCCCGGGGGCGCTCCGGCCCCCGGGCCTGCGGGGCGAGGTCGACGCCGATCCGGCCCACCTCCTCCAGCACGTGCGGCACCCCGGTCACCAGTCGGGTGCTCTCGGGATACTCCCGCAGGGTCTCGTGTGCCCCCACCGACATCGCCGACGTGACCGGGCCGGGCACCACCATCGCCGGGCGTCGCAACCCGATCGCCCGGCGCAGGGTCTGGGTGGCACCGCTGCGGGCCGACGCCTCGACCAACACGGTGCCGAGGGTGGCGGCGGCGATCACCCGGTTGCGGATGAGGAACCGGGGTCGCAGCGGTGCCGAACCCGGTATCCACTCGCTGACCAGCAGTCCACTCTCGGCGATCCGGTCGAACAAGGCGGTGTTGCCCACCGGATAGGGCCGGTCCACCCCGCAGGCGAGCACGGCGACCGTCACCCCACCGGCGGTCAACGCACCCCGGTGGGCGGCGGCGTCGATCCCGAAGGCCCCGCCGGAGACCACCGTCCAGCCCCGTTCGGCAAGCCCGTAGCCGACGTCGGTGGCGACGTGTACCCCGTAGCCGGTGGCGGCCCGGGCCCCGACCACCGCCACCGACTGCTCCAGTACCTCGGTCAGGGACCAGGAGCCGCGTACCCAGAAGCAGAGCGGGGGAGCGGTCTCCCGGTCGACCCGGCGGCCGGGCGCGACCGGTCCGAGGCCGGTCAGCCCGTCGACCCGAACGGGCCACTCCGGGTCGTGCGGGGTGACCAGCCGGGTGGCGAGCCGGTCGGCCCGGGCCAACGCCTCGGTGGCGATCGCCCGGGGGTCACCGGCCCCGAGCCGGGCGGTCACAGTGGCCCGCAGGGCATCGTCGGGCGCACCACCGTCGAGCAACAGATCCAGGGTGGCGGCCGGACCCCACCGACCGACCAGGCCGTGCACCGACCGGGTGCCGGGCTCGGTGAGCCAGGTCAACGCCACCCGGGCCAGCCGGTCGTCGTCGCGGCTCACGACTCCTCCCCGGTCCGCAGGCCGGTGGCCTCCAGCACGTCGTCGCGGCCCGGGCGGTCCCGACCGTCCAGGTCGGCGATGGTCCAGGCCAGCCGGACGACCCGGTCGAAGCCTCGGGCGGAGAGGGAACCCCGGTCCAGCCGGGCACGCAGCTCAGCGGTGTCCGACAGGGGAAGGCGCCACGGTGGCCGACGCAGGACCGGACCGGGGACCTCGGCGTTGAGGTTCAGCCCCAACGGTCTCCACCGGTGGGCGGCGGCGGCCCGGGCGGTGGTTACCCGGGCCGCCACCACGGCGGACGACTCGCTCGTCGATTCGGTGGCCATCAGCTCGGCAGCTCGGACCGGCTGGACCGTCACCTGCACGTCGATCCGGTCCAGTAGTGGACCGGACAGCCGGCCGAGGTACCGCCGTCGGGCCAGTGGGGTGCACTCGCAATGTGAGTCCCCTGCGGGTTTCGCGCAGGGGCAGGGGTTCGCTGCCAGCACCAACTGGACCCGGGCCGGGAACTCCGTACCGCCCCGGGAGCGGGTGAGCCGGACCCGTCCGCTCTCCAACGGCTGCCGGAGCGCCTCCAGCGCGTTCTTGCCGAACTCGGCGGCCTCGTCCAGGAAGAGCACCCCCCGGTGGGCCAGCGAGAGCGCTCCGGGCCGGGCCAGCCCGGAGCCGCCGCCGACCAGGGAGGCGACAGTGGCGGTGTGGTGCGGTGCCTGGAACGGTGGCCGGCGCAGCAGCCGTCCGTCCGCCGGGAGCCGTCCGGCGATCGAGTGCAGGGCGGTGACCTCCAGTGCGGCCCCGTCGTCAAGCTCGGGGAGGATCGACGGTAGTCGTTCGGCGAGCATCGTCTTCCCCGCTCCCGGTGGTCCGAGCAGCGCCAGGTGGTGGCCACCGGCAGCGGCCACCTCCACTGCCCTTCTGCCGAGGGACTGTCCGGCCACGTCGGCGAGGTCCGGCCCGTCCGGCGGTGGCGACGTCGGTGGGGTGGGTGGTTCGAGCAGGGGCGTGCCGTCGCGGACGAATCCGACGAGTCGGTGCAGTGTGTCGACCCCCCGGACCCGTACGCCGGGGATCATCGCCGCCTCGGCGGCGTTCTCGGCGGGAACGACGACCCGGTCCAGGCCGGCCCGCACGGCGGCGGTGACCATCGGGAGGACCCCCCGGACCGGCCGTACCGTCCCGTCGAGGCCCAGCTCACCGAGGAGCACCACCCGGTCCAGGGCGGTCAGGGCCAGCTCACCGGCCCCACCGAGCAGCGCCGCAGCGATGGCCAAATCGAATGCGGATCCGAACTTGGGCAGGTCGGCGGGGAGGAGGTTGATGGTGATCCGCCGGTTGGGCCACCGTTGGCCGGAGTTGACGACGGCGGCGCGGACCCGGTCGCGGGCCTCGTGCAACGCGGTGTCCGGCAGCCCGGAGACCACCACGGCCGGCAGCCCGGGAGCCAGGTCCGCCTCCACCTGCACCACGTGGCCGGTCACCCCGACCAGTCCGACGCAGTGCACCCGGGCGTAGCTCATCGCTGCCCGCCCATCTCAGAACGCACCCTTGACGTGCTCGACCCGTGCCGGTCCGGCCGCGGCGAGCCGTACGGAGAGGACGTCGAACCGCAGCTCGGCGGCGCTGGTGCCGGTGGCGGCGAGCCATCGTACGGCCAGTCCGCGCAACCGGCGCGCCTTCGTCGGCACGATCGCCTCGGCGGGGGTGCCGAACGCCTCGTTCCGGCGCGTCTTCACCTCGCAGAAGGCGAGCACGTCACCGTCCCACGCCACGATGTCGATCTCGCCCGCCGAGCACCGCCAGTTGCGGTCGACCGGCCGCAGGCCGGTCGCGATCAGGTGCCGCAGGGCACAACGTTCGCCGTACGCGCCGACGGCCTGGTTCCGTTTCGTCATGTGTGCAGGGTGCCGTCGAGGAGACGTCGCCGGGGGACCTCCTGTGGACGACGGCGTTCTGTGGACAACCGGACGATCATGCCCTTGTCGTGCTATGGCGGGGTCGGCTGTCGCAGCCGTCGGCCGACCGCAGGATCTCCCGCCGACCAGGACGTACGGGGCGCGGCACGCCGTACGAATGGCGCGGTGGAGCCTTCGTCACATACCGTGCCGGTCGTGGACGGACGACGGAGCTTTCCCGATGATCAGGACCCCCGCTGGTACTCCGGCGAACGGGGATACGGCGAGTCGGACTGGCCTGCGGCGGACGAGGGACGGTACCGGGCGGACGACCGCCGTGCCCCGGACCAGCGGACCGACCCGGGGCAGCGGCGGTACGAGGAGCTCGACGAGCCCTCGTCCGGGCGGCACGCGACTGTGGGCCGGTACGCCCCGGGTGACCCGTTCGGCGGGGACGGTACCGAGTCCGGCGGTTACGCTCAGTCGCCACCTCGACGGGGTGAGCAGTCCCCCGAGGTGACGGGGAGCGGCCGAACCGTGGAATGGGACCAGTCCCGGTCGGCGCACACCTCGATGGAGATCGCGTTGCCGGTGGCCCGCCCGACGCCGGCCGCACCGGTCTCGTCGAACCCGTACGACGCCGAGCCGCCTGCCCGCTACGACGCCGAGCCGCCTGCCCGCTACGACGCCGAGCCGCCCGTCAGGTCGCTCGATCCGTTGCGCTCGGCACCGCTGGGCGGGTATCCGATCGTCGAGCCGGGCCGGGGGGCCGAGCCGGTGCGTCCGGGCGACTTCGGTCGACCGACGGACCCCGGTCGTACGCCCGACGTCGAGCGTCCGGCGGACTCCGGGCGTACCGCCGTCTCCGGCCGTGGCGTGGAGCCGCCGGTGGGCCCCGAGCCGCTTCCTGAGCGGGCGGTGGGCTCGGAACACGGACGGGCGGTCGCCCTGGAGCGCGGCCCCGGCGGTGGTCTCCAGCGCAGCCCTGCCGTGGAACGCGCCATTCCGGCGGTGCGGGGCCACGCTGCCGGTCGGGTCACGGAGACGGGTTTCGCCGGGGAGCCCGGCCTGAGCCCCGACCCGGCCCGCACCATCGACCCGGCCGGCACCATCGACCCGATGCGCACCACCGATCCGATGCGCACCACCGACCCGGCCCGCACCACCGATCCGGGTCGAGGCCGGGACCATCTTGGTGGAGCCGAGCCTGCCGAGGGGTCGGCGCCGCTCGGCGGTGTCGATCTCGCGCGTGGTGTGGACCCCACCGGTGGCATCGACTCGCGACGCGGCCCGGCACCCACGAGCGGCGTACCCGCACCCCGTGGCGTCGACCCGAACCCCGGGACGGACCAGGGCCGGACCGGCGACCGGGACCTCCTCACCGACCCGGGTCGTGGCGGCGATCGGAGTCCGTTCGCCGACCTGGACCGCTCGGGTGACCGGAGTCCGTTCGCCGACCTGGACCGGACCGGTGACCGGAGTCCGTTCGCCGATCTGGACCGGACCGGTGACCGGGACCGCTTCGGCGAGCAGGCCCGCGAGGTCGGCGTCCGGCCCGGCGGGGACCAGCCCGGCGGGGCCGAGGCGGTACGCGGGACCGATCCGGTCGCCGAGCCGGGCCGCCCGCAGCCGCCGAACCCGATGGACCTGCCGACCGGACCGATGTCCCCGATCACCCCCAGGTCGGACTTCGGCGGCCCTGCCGGTGAGCCGCTGACCTTCGGGGTCGACGCGGGTCGTCCGACCGGCGGGCCGGCGGGGGACGGGGTGTACCGGACCCGGCGGCCCGCGTTGGCCACCCTGCTCACCCTCCTGGTCGTGATCTTCGAGGTGCCCGCCCTGCGGGTGCTCTACAACGGGACGGTGGTCGATCCCCTCTCCACCGCCAACGTGGTGGTCGGGATCTTCCTGGTGCTCGGGCTGCCGATCTTCGCCGTCGGCCTGTACGGGCTGCGTACCGGTGGTCTCGCCCTCTCCGACGGGGGACGGGGCTGGCTCCGTCCGCCCACGGCGTACCTGGCGGTCGGTCTGGCGTTGTTCTTCGCCGCCGCAATCGCGGCCGGCTGACCCGGCATCGCCGCAGGTTCCGCCCCTGATCCGGCGACCCACCCCGCCGTGGGCGGCCGGATCAGGGGGTTCGGTCCCGGGGACCGGAGGGGGGCGTACACTGGGCGACTGGCGACCGCCTCGTGCGGTCGACCTCGCGTGCCCTCTCCACGGTTGTCGTGGGGCGACGGCCCTCCCTGGTCCCGGTCGAACATGATCGGGCCCACCACGGCCGGCGACCGGGCGCCAGGATGCCCGGCCGCCGGCCGGGCGGACCAACCAGGGATCACAAGGAGTACCCCACCATGGCCGTCGTGACCATGCGTCAGCTGCTGGAGAGCGGTGTCCACTTCGGGCACCAGACCCGCCGCTGGAACCCGAAGATGAAGCGCTTCATCTTCACCGAGCGCAACGGCATCTACATCATCGACCTGCGCCAGACCCTCGAGTACATCGAGAAGGCGTACGAGTTCGTGCGTACCACGGTGGCCGAGGGCGGGAGCATCCTCTTCGTCGGCACCAAGAAGCAGGCCCAGGAGGCTATCGCCGAGCAGGCGACCCGGGTCGGCCAGCCGTTCGTCAACCACCGGTGGCTCGGCGGCATGCTGACCAACTTCCAGACGGTGTACAAGCGGCTGCAGCGGATGAAGGAGCTGGAGGCGCTGGGCGACCTCAGCGGCACCGCCGTCGGCTACACCAAGAAGGAGACCCTGCAGCTCTCCCGCGAGAAGGTGAAGCTGACCAAGACCCTTGGTGGTCTGCGGGACATGCAGAAGCTCCCGGCCGCGGTGTGGGTGGTCGACACCAAGAAGGAGCACATCGCCGTCGACGAGGCCCGCAAGCTGGGCATCCCGGTGATCGCGGTGCTCGACACCAACTGCGACCCGGACGAGGTCGACTTCCCGATCCCGGGCAACGACGACGCGATCCGGTCGGCCGAACTGCTCACCCGGGTCGTCGCCGCCGCCGTGGCCGACGGTCTGATCGCCCGTTCGGGCCGTCGTCGGGGCACCGACGAGAAGCCCGAGCCGGGTCAGGTCGGCGCCGACGAGCCGCTGGCCGAGTGGGAGCGTGAGCTGCTCGAGGAGCCGAAGAAGGCCGACGAGCCGACCAAGGCCGACGAGCCTGCGAAGGCCGACGAGCAGGCGAAGGCCGCCGACGAGTCCGAGCAGAAGACCGAGCAGCCGGCGGCCGCCGCCGCCGAGTAAGGCGTACCGTCGCTCCCCACCGCCGGGTCGCCCCGGCGGTGGGGAGCGCTCGCCCAGCCCGGCACATCCCGCTCGTGACCGGGTGACCAGGCCGACCATCCACGCAGTCCCAACACCGAAGAGAGAGTCATGTCCAACTTCACCGCTGCGGACGTCAAGCGGCTCCGCGACCTGACCGGCGCCGGCATGATGGACTCCAAGAAGGCGCTGACCGACGCCGAGGGCGACTTCGACAAGGCCATCGAGATCCTGCGCGTCAAGGGCGCGAAGGATGTCGGCAAGCGGGCCGGGCGTACCGCCGCCAACGGTCTGGTCGCGCACTCCGGCAAGGCGCTGCTGGAGCTCAACTGCGAGACCGACTTCGTCGCCAAGACCGACGCCTTCATCGCCCTGGCCCAGCAGCTGGTCGAGCACGGCGAGACCGCCGGTGTCGCCAACGCCGAGGAGCTGCTCGCCTCGACCCTCGACGGCAAGAGCGTCGCCGACGTGGTCCAGGAGCAGTCCGCCAAGATCGGTGAGAAGCTGGTGCTCAACCGCTTCGCCAAGGTCGACGGCACCACCGCCGTCTACCTGCACCGCAAGAGCCAGGACCTGCCCCCGGCCGTCGGCGTGCTCGTCGAGTACACCGGCAAGTCCGACGAGGCCGCCGACTCCGACGCCCGTGCCGTCGCGATGCAGATCGCCGCGATGCGGCCGAAGTTCCTCACCCGCGACGAGGTGCCTGCGGACGTCGTCGAGTCCGAGCGGCGGATCGCCGAGCAGACCGCCCGCGAGGAGAACAAGCCCGCGGCCGCCCTGCCGAAGATCGTCGAGGGTCGGGTCAACGCCTTCTTCAAGGACTACGTCCTCATCGAGCAGTCGTCGGTGGCGGACAACAAGAAGACCGTCAAGCAGGTGCTGGCCGAGGCCGGCATCGAGGTGACCCGGTTCGTGCGGTTCGAGGTCGGCCAGGCCTGAGCCGTGCCACGGGCGCTCCGGCGTCCGTGCGGGGGAAGCATCGACGAGGAGGCCGCAGGTGTACGTCACAGGCACCGCGGCCTCCTCGTCGCATAGGGTCGTCAGCGGCAGGCCCGCAGGGCGCGGGCAGGCAGGGGCACGCGGGTGAGGGAAGGGCGGGCGGATGACGCAGGGTGTGAGTGACCGGGGTCCGGGGGCGGAGGATCCGACCGCACCACCACCCGGCCGGGCCCGGCGGGTGGTGCTGAAGCTCTCCGGTGAGGTCTTCGGCGGTGGGGCGATCGGCGTCGACCCGGACGTCGTCCAGGCGATCGCGCGACAGATCGCGACGGTGGCCCGCCGGGGCGTACAGGTCTCCGTGGTGGTGGGTGGGGGCAACTTCTTCCGCGGCGCGGAGCTGCAGAAACGCGGCATGGACCGCGCCCGGGCCGACTACATGGGCATGCTCGGCACCGTCATGAACTGCCTCGCGTTGCAGGACTTCCTGGAGAAGGAGGGCATCGAGACGCGGGTGCAGAGCGCGATCACGATGGCGCAGGTCGCCGAGCCCTACATCCCGCTGCGGGCCATCCGGCACCTGGAGAAGGGCCGTGTGGTCATCTTCGGCGCCGGGGCCGGCATGCCGTACTTCTCCACCGACACGGTGGCCGCCCAGCGGGCCCTGGAGATCCACGCGGACGTGGTCCTGATGAGCAAGAACGGCGTGGACGGCGTCTACAGCGCCGACCCCCGGGTGGACCCGACCGCCAGCAAGTTCGAGTCGATCACCTTCTCCGAGGTCCTGCGGCGTAATCTGCGGGTGGCCGACGCCGCCGCGTTCAGCCTCTGCATGGAGAACGGCCTGCCGATGCTCGTCTTCGGCGCCCAGGGCGACGACACGATCATCCGGGCCGTCGGGGGCGAGAAGATCGGCACCCTGATCACCGCCTGACCGCGCCGGCTCCCACCCGCCGGGGGCCGGGTACGCCGGGGCGTGGCCACCGGCCCTCCGAGACCACCAGCCACGACGAGCACAAGAAGGAGGCGAGGCAGCGGTGATCGACGACACCCTCCTCGAGGCCGAAGAGAAGATGGACCGTGCGGTAGAGCACGCCAAGGAGGAGTTCGGCGCGATTCGTACCGGCCGCGCCAACGCCGCCATGTTCTCCAAGGTCATCATCGAGTACTACGGCACTCCCACCCCCCTGCCGCAGATGGCCTCGATCGGGGTCCCCGAGCCCCGCATGGTGATCATCAAGCCGTACGACAACTCGCAGATCGGCGCGATTGAGAGGGCCATCCGCGACTCGGACCTCGGCGTGAACCCGAACAACGAGGGCAACCAGTTGCGCATCCTGCTCCCGCAGATGACCGAGGAGCGGCGCCGGGAAATGATCAAGATCGCCCGGAACAAGGGCGAGGAGGCCAAGGTGGCCATCCGCAACATCCGGCGCAAGGGCAAGGAAGAGCTGGACCGGCTGGTCAAGGACGGCGAGGTCGGCGAGGACGAGGGCCGGCGCGCCGAGAAGGACCTGGACGACCTGACCCAGCGGTACGTGGGCACCGTCGACGACATGGTCAAGCACAAGGAGACCGAGCTGCTGGAGGTCTGAGCCGCTCGCCGACGAGCGTCGGCGACGCCGTGGCACCGGGTGTGTGCGCCCCGTGGGCGTGCCTCCGGTGCCACCCTGCTTCTGCGGCCCGAACCAGGTCAGGCCCGAGTCGGGGTTCAGCTCCAGCTCCAGGTCAGGTCCAGGTCAGGCCCGAGTCGGGGTTCAGCTCCAGCTCAGGTCCAGGTCGGGCCCGGGTCGGGTTCAGCTCCACGCCCAGGTCAGGCCCCTGATGGGCCGGGTCGGACCGAGAAGCGGCCTCCGCCCGGTCGGTCGTCCACCCGGCCCGCTGGTCGAGTGCAGTAGGCTCGGCACGATTCCTGGCAGCCACGGGTGCACGGCAGGAGTCATCCGTCCGTCGGGCGGACCACATCGAACGGAACAGTCGCGCCGGTAGGGGATGATCGTGTTTCTGCGTCCTGTGGTGGTACCTGTACCTCGTTCGTCCGGTTCGTGATGTCCCCTCTCGACCCCTACAGCGGCACCGAGCCGCGCGGTTGGGACCGCCCCGAGCCGGGGCCGGGGCTGCCCTGGCCGGACCGGGACATGGAGCCGGGCCCGGGCCCACTGGCGGCCCGGCAGACCGGACCCCTGCCCGGCCGGTACGCCGAACCGGCAGACCGGGAACAGCCCACCGACCCGTACGGCACCCGACCGATCCCGGCCACGGACCGTCCGGTGTCGGGAACTCCCACCGGTGACCGGGACGACGCGCCGGCCACCGACCCCGGTGTCTCCTCAACCGTGGGTGCGGCAGGACCCTCGACCCCGACCCCGACCCCGACCCCGACCCCGACCCCGACCCCGACGCCGACGTCGGCTCCGGGCACGGGCCTGGGTCGGCCGCCCGCCTCCGGCCCCGCACGACCGCCAGTGGACGAGCGACCCACCGCCCAGTTCGCCGCGATCAGGCCGGAGCCGGAACCCGAGTCGGATCCGGATCCCCAGCAGCCCTCGGACCGGCGTGGCCCGGGTCGCCGCCGGGCGAGCGCCGATCGCCCCGCGACCCAGCAGCCGAGGCCGAGCCGGGCCGGACGGAACCTGCCGGCCGCGATCGGGGTGGGGCTGGCGCTGGGCGCGCTGATCCTCGTCCCGCTGTTCACCTACCCGCCTGCCTTCCTGCCGGTGATCGCTGCCGCGGTGGGGGTCGGGGTCTGGGAGATGAGCCGGGCGGTACGCCGGGTCGGTGCCCGGCCGCCGACGGTGCCCCTGGTCGCCGGTTCGGTGCTCACCATCGTGCTGGCCTGGTGGGCCGGCCCGGACGCGCTCACCCTCGGTCTGTTGGTGACAATCGTCGGTGCCACGATCTGGCGGCTCGGCGACGGGTTCAGGGGCCTCAAACCGGACCTGGTCGCCATCGCGATGATCGCGGTCTACGTGCCCTTCCTGGCCGGTTTCGCGGCCCTGTTGGCAGCGGTCCCCGACGACGGGCACTGGCGGGTGCTGGTCACCCTGGTGGCGGTGGTCCTCTCCGACACCGGCGGGTACGCGACCGGGGTGTCGTTCGGTCGGCACAAGATGGCACCGACCATCAGCCCCAGCAAGTCCTGGGAGGGCTTCGCCGGCTCGGTGCTCGCCGCAGCGGCCGGCAGCGCGGTGCTGATCTGGTTGCTGTTCGACGTGCCCCCCTGGTGGGGGGCGCTGTTCGGGGTGGCCGTCTCCGGCGCAGCGGTCCTCGGTGACCTCGCCGAATCCATGATCAAGCGGGACATCGGGATCAAGGACATGAGCACCCTGCTGCCCGGACACGGGGGGCTGATGGACCGCCTGGACTCGATTCTGTTCGCCGTACCCACCGCGTACCTGATCCTGGCGGTCTTCGTACCGGTGGTGAGCTGAGGGATGACCCGCGTCGGCCCGCCGCCGTTGCGCCGACCAGGGTGGGTTCGGCACCTCCGGAGGGATGCGTCCGGGCCGCGACGTGGGAGACTGGACGTGCCATGACGAGTCTGCCCTTGATCCCCGTCACGTCGGACGCTCCGGCCCGCCGCGCCGCGATGCCGCCCCGCCACCTCGCCGACCTCGACCTCGCCGGCCGCCAGGCGGCGGTCACCGAGCTGGGGGAGCCGGCCTTCCGGGCCCGACAGCTCTCCACCCACTACTTCGGTCGCCTGGTGCGGGACCCGGAACAGATGACCGACCTGCCTGCCGCCGGTCGGGCTCGGCTGGCCGGGGAACTGATGCCCACCCTGCTCACCGCGGTTCGCGAGTTGGCCTGCGACGACGGTGCGACCCGCAAGGCCCTGTGGCGGCTGCACGACGGCGCCCTGGTGGAGAGCGTCCTGATGGGCTACCCCGACCGGGTCACCGTCTGCATCTCCAGCCAGGCCGGATGCGGCATGGCCTGCCCGTTCTGCGCCACCGGCCAGGCCGGGTTGACCCGTAACCTCTCCACCGCCGAGATCGTCGACCAGGCCGTCTACCTGGCCGGGGTGGCCGCCTCCGGTGCGGTGGCCGGCTCACCGTCCCGGCTCTCGCACGTCGTCTTCATGGGCATGGGTGAGCCGCTGGCCAACTACTCCCGGGTGGTGGGGGCGATCCGACGACTGATCGCGCCGCCGCCGGAGGGCCTCGGGTTGTCCCAACGGCACATCACCGTCTCCACCGTGGGCCTGGTCCCCGCCATCCACCGCCTGGCCAGCGAAGACCTCGGGGTGACCCTTGCGTTGTCCCTGCATGCGCCCGATGATGATCTGCGCGACGAGCTCGTGCCGGTCAACCAGCGCTGGAAGGTGGCCGAGGTGCTGGAGGCTGCGTGGGAGTACGCGGAGCGGACCGGCCGGCGGGTGTCGATCGAGTACGCGATGATCAAAGAAGTGAACGACCAGCCGTGGCGGGCCGACCTGCTCGGCCGGTTGTTGGCGGGGAGGCGGACCCACGTCAACCTCATCCCGTTGAACCCCACTCCGGGCAGCCGGTGGGACGCCAGTCCCAAGCCGGTGGAGCGGGAGTTCGTCCGGCGGCTCCGCGCGGCGGGCGTCTCCACCACCGTGCGGGACACCCGGGGCCAGGAGATCGACGGAGCGTGTGGGCAACTCGCCGCCGCCGAGGACACGGAGACCGAGCCGCCGCGGGAGGCGACGGCGTGACCGGGCTCAGCGAACAGGACCAGGAGACATAGTGGCGAGTCAGGGTCAGCGGTTCCGGCGCAAGGCGCTTCGCCGCGGTTACAAGGTCGATGAGGTCGACGCCTTCCTCGACCGGGTGGAAGCCACCCTCGACGGCCAGCCGGTCGGTGCCCCGGTGGCGTCGCAGGAGGTCCACGACGTCGTCTTCCGGGTCCGGTTCAACGGCTACGACGAATGGCAGGTGGACCTGCACCTGGACCGGGTCGAACGGCAGTTGGCCGAGCTGGAGGAGCGCGGCGACGCCGCGAACCGGGACGCGGAGACCCGGATCACCGACCGGGTCCTCCCGGACCGCGACCGGATGGTCCCGCGCGACCGGACGAGCCCTCCCGACCGTCAGGGTCCCCCGGACCGGATAGCCGCCGCAGGCCGGATGGGTCCGCCTGACCGGATGGGTCCCTCGGACCGGATGGGTCCGCCGGATCGGGACCGGATGGGTCCTCCCGATCGTCAGGGTCTCCCCGACCGGATGGGTCCCGGGGATCGGATGGGTCCGCCCGACCGGATGGGTCCCGGGGATCGGATGGGTCCGCCCGACCGGATGGGTCCCGGGGATCGGATGGGTCCGCCCGACCGGATGGGTCCGCCGCCAGATCGGGACCGGATGGGTCCGCCCGACCGGATGGGTCCGCCGCCGGATCGGGACCGGATGGGTCCCCCCGACCGGATGGGTCCGCCTGACCGCATGGGTCCCCCTGATCGGATGGGTGCCCCCGACCGGATGGGTGCCCCCGACCGGATGGGTCCGCCGGACCGGGACCGGATGGGTCCGCCGCCCCGCGACGACCGGGGTCTGCCGCCCGGCGCGCCGTCGATGCCCCCCCGGGCGCTGCCGGCGCAGTCCGGCCCGCCACCCGAGCGGTACGGCCGGTACGAGGAGTCGACCGGAGCCTTCGCCGGTGGGTACGAGCCGCAGCGCGGTGGGTACGAGCCGCCCCGGGCTCCGACGGGTCCGGGTCCGGGTGGACCGGGTGCGCCGATCGGCCACGGCGGTCCGCCGCCTCGTGGTCTGCCGGCCGGTCCGACCGGGTACGACCAGGACGAGTCCCGCTTCGACTCGTACGGTCCGGGGGAGTCCCGGTACGACGGGTACGGGTCGGACGAGTCCCGCTTCGACGGCTTCGCCGCCGGTCGACACGGGCGGCCGGACATGACCGCCGAGATCCACATGCCGGAGCGTGAGATGCGAGGGCGGGGCCCGGGTGGCCCGCCGCCGCAGCAGCCGCAGATCGCCGGTCCGCCGGCGGGCGGCCCACCCCCGGCCGGCCCCGGTGCCGGTGGTCCGCCTGCGGTGGCCGGTCCGCCGATGGCCGGTCCCCCCGGCAGCGACCTCTACCAGGTCGACCAGATCCGGCGCAGTTTCCAGGTGCGCCGCTTCGGCAGCGGGTACGACCCGGACCAGGTGGACCACTTCTTCGAGAGTCTGCTCAGCGGGATGGCCGGTCGTGGCCCGATGCCGGTGAACCCGAAGGACCTGGACACCCTCCGGTTCGGCCTGGTGCAGGGGGGCTACTTCGAGGCCGAGGTCGACGAGGCCCTGAAGAACGTGCAGGACATCCTCTTCGGCCGCTGACCCCACCCCTGTCGCCCACCGGGAAGACCCCCACGTGACGCCGACGGCCCGCCCCGATGATCATCGGGGCGGGCCGTCGGGCATTGCGACTCCGGCCGGTCGGGTCGGTTCGGGCGGGCCGCCCGGGCGCGAACGGAACCCGGGTCAGGACCGCAGACCGTTGCGGCGCAGCACCACGTCGCCGATCACGATGCCCAGCAGCAGGACGGCCAGTCCGACCAGCCAGAGATCCTCGACCCTGCCCTCGTGGTTTCCGCACAGCATGGAGAGCAGCGCCAACGCGGTGACCACCGCGCCGATCCGCCCGGCCTTGCGGTGTCCGGGCTTGTGCTGATCTGGCGACGTCACCGGCTCACTTCCAGCCACTGTCGGTCCTTCCTCGCGATCGGATCTCCGGTTAGTCTGGCACGCCCCGTGTCGGCGTCGGTGCGGGGTCCGCCCTGATGGTGCCCGTGGACCTTGGGCGGGGGCCCCGACGAGCTGCTGCCGAAGGTCCCGTGCCGGTGGGGCGGAGGGCACTACCGGCGTCGCGGGTGGGTGGCGACACTGCCTCCGGTAGCGTTCTGGCGTACGCCTTGATTGCCTTGTTAGGGAGAACTGCGGTGCGAGTGACCGGTACGGGACATGCCAGCATGCGGATCGACACCCCTGCGGGCAGCATCCTGTGCGACCCGTGGGTGAACCCTGCGTACTTCGCCTCGTGGTTCCCCTTCCCGGACAACTCCCTGCTCGACTGGGAGACCCTCGGCCAGGTCGACTACCTGTACGTGTCGCACCTGCACCGGGACCACTTCGACGCGGCGCACCTCAAGCGGTACGTCTCGAAGGACGCCACGGTCCTGCTGCCCGAGTTCCCCACCTCGGAGATGGCCGACGAGCTGCGGGAGTTGGGGTTCACGAAGTTCCTGAAGGCGCCCAACGAGCAGGTGGTGGAGCTCGACGGCGGGCTCAAGATCATGATCCAGGCGTTGACCAGCCCCACCGACGGCCCGATCGGCGACTCCTCCCTCTGGGTGGAGTACGACGGGGTGCGGCTGCTCAACCAGAACGACGCCCGCCCCACCGACCTGAGCATCTTCGCCGAGCTGGGTCACGTGCACGCCCACCTGCTCCAGTTCTCCGGCGCGATCTGGTACCCGATGGTCTACGAGCTGCCGCAGGCGGCGAAGTCCGCGTTCGGCAAGCAGAAGCGGGAACGGCAGTTCGACCGGACCTGGCGCTACATCGACGACCTCAAGGCCGACAACGTCTTCCCGATCGCCGGCCCGCCGTGTTTCCTCGACGACGAGCTGTGGCAGTTCAACGACATCCACGGCGACGAGGGGAACATCTTCCCCGACCAGTCGGTCTTCCTGTCCGAGTACGCGAAGGTGGGCGGCACGAACGGGATCGTCCTGCTGCCGGGCAGCGTCGCGGAGGTCACCACCTCCGGCGCGACCACCATCCACCCGCAGCCGGTCGAGGAGTTCTTCGCGAACAAGGTCGCCCACCTGGAAGAGATGCGTGAGCGTAAGCGGCCGGTCATCGAGGCGGAGAAGGCATCCTGGCGGCACCCGGAGATCGACGTGCTCAAGGAGCTGAAGCAGCGGGTCGAGCCGCTGCTGGAGGAGTCGATCTACCTGGCCAAGGGGGTCGGCGGCCCGGTCCGCTTCGACCTGGTCGGCTACGACGGCGAGAGCGTCGAGTCGATCGTTGTGGACTTCCCGGGCAAGCAGGTCAGGCCGTACGCCGACGAGAAGGTCCGGTACCGGTTCCGGACCGAGCGGGCGCTCGTGGAGCACCTGCTGCACATCGGCGAGGTGGACTGGGTGAACTCCCTCTTCCTGTCCTGCCGGTTCTCCGCCGCCCGGATCGGCCAGTACAACGAGTTCGTGTACGCCTTCTTCAAGTGCCTGTCCACCGAGCGTCTCCAGTACGCCGAGGGCTGGTACGACGAGCACGAGCGGTCCGTCGACGCCGAGGACATCACCCTCGGTGACTGGACGGTCCAGCGCCGGTGCCCGCACCTGAAGGCGGACCTGAGCCGGTTCGGCATCGTCGACGGTGACCAGCTCACCTGTCAGCTGCACGGCTGGAGGTTCGACCTGCCGTCGGGCCGCTGCCTGACCAGCGTCGGCCACAAGGTCCGCGCGCACCGGGTCGGCGAGACGCCGGAGGCCGCCGAGGCCTCGTAGGCGTCACCGACGTCGAGCCGGGTCACCGACATACCCGGCATCGAGCCGGGTCACCGCTTCTCTCGGCATCGGGCGGGTTCACTGACTTGTCCGGCATCGAGCGGGATCACTGACTTGTCCGGCATCGAGCGGGATCACTGACTTGTCCGGCATCGAGCCGGGTCACTGATTACGATGCTGGCCATGCAGCATCCCTTTGGCGCCGTCGTGTCCGATTCCGCGCTCGGCGCGGCGATCTCCGCCTACCGCACCTGTGAGCTGGCCACCCTCGCCAAGGACGGGACACCGGTCGCCTGGCCGACCTCCGGACTGCTGCGCCCGGACGGCACGATCATGGTCACCACCTCGTTGGGGTACCCGCAGAAGGCCTTCAACGTCCGCCGCGATCCCCGGGTGGCGCTGCTCTTCTCCGACCCCACCGCCAGTGGGCTGGACCAGCCGGAGCAGATCCTGGTACGCGGCACGGCGGACTGCCCCGACCAGGTGCACACCGAGCCGACCGGGGACCTGGGCGCCTTCTGGGCCCAGATGTTCCGGCGCCAGCCGGTCAGCCGCAGGTACCTCGACTGGCCGGCGACCATGTTCACCGACTTCTACTTCATGCGGTTGCTCATCACCGTCACCCCGACCGAGGTGACCACCCGTCCGCTGCCGACCACCACCGTCACCCCGGCCGAGGTGACCACCCGTCCGCTGCCGACCACCACCGACACTGCGCCCGTCGGGGGTAGCTCGCTGGTCGGCGCGGAGGTGGTGGCGGCGTACCCGAGTGTGGTGTTGGCGGCCCGGGACGCCGCCGGGGCGCCGCTGCTGGTGCGGACCACCGCGACCGTCGGCGCGGACGGCTACCGGGTGCGGGTGCCGGAGGGGCTCGACCCGGCCGAGGGGCCGGCCTCCCTGCTGGTCCACCGGCACGACGCGGAGCTGTCGAGCCTGCACAACGCCAACGTGCGCGGTGAGCTGGGGCACGATGCCGACGGCTGGATCCTGCACCCCCGGCGACTGGTCGAGCCGGCAGCCCGGCACAAGCCCGGCCCGACGGACCAACTGCGCACGATCCGCACCCTCCGGGCTGCCACCCGCCGTTACCTGCGCCGACGCGGCTGGTCGCGCCCGACCGTCCCCTGGGCGGCCTACCGCGCCCTCCGCCCCGACACCGACCACTGATCCCAGACCGCTGCTTCCGACCGCTGACCGGCGGCTTCTGCAACGTTGATCAAGGGGTTTGCGTCACGGATCCGAATTCTGCTGACGCAAACCCCTTGATCAACATCGGGAACCGGGCGGGGTGGGGGCGGGGTGGGGGGCCAGGGAGGGTCAGGGGGTCAGGGGGTCAGGGGTGCAGGTCGGTGAGGATGCGGCGGGCGGCGTTGTGGCCGGCGGCTCCGATGACGCTGCCTGCCGGGTGGCAGCCGGCGCTGCCCGCGTACACCCCGGGGATTCCGGTGGCGTACGGCATCCGGTCGGCGAAGGAGACCGTGTTGTCGACGTGGTGGATGTGCCCCCCGGTGATGCCGAAGTGGGCCTCGATCCCGGGCGGGGTCAGGGGCACCGCGTCGGCGATCAGGTCCCCGGTGCCCGGGGCGTACCGCTCGACGATCCCCACCAGGTGCTCCACGTACCCGGGCAGGGCCTCCTCCCAGGTGGTGCCCGCCGGCTCGTAGGGGACCGACTGGACGAACAGGGCCGAGGAGTGGTGCCCCTCGGCGTCCCGTAACGAGGGGTCGACTGTGGTGTGCAGGTACCACTCGATCGTCGGTTCGGCGGGCAGTTGCCCGGCGCGTACCTGCTCCCACATTCCCCGCAGGGCGGCCATCGGGGGCTCGCCCGCGCCCCCGACCAGGCTGGTCGAGCCGGGGAGCAGGTGGATCGTGGAGCCGAAGGGGCTGGGGGCCTCCCGGGGCAGGCAGGAGAAGCGGGGTAGCCCGGTCAGGGCCAGGTTGACCTTCAGGGTGGTGCCGGTGCGCCGGACCCCCGCCATCCGCTCGGTCAGCTCCGCCGGGAGGGCCCCCTCGGGCAGCAACCCCATCAGCCGGTACGGGTCGCAGGCCCCCAGCACCACCGGTGCGGTGACCTGCCGGCCGTCGGCGAGGACCACCCCCTCGGCGGCTCCCTGCGCCAGGGTGATGGCGGTGACCGGGGTACCCGTGAGGATGGTGGCCCCGGCGGCGCGGGCGGCCTCGGCGAAGGTCCCGGAAACGGTCCCCATGCCCCCCTGCGCGATCATCCAGGTCCCGTCCGCCCCGGGCAGGCGGCACATGTTGTGCACGAGAAAGTTGTGACCCGTCCCCGGGTCGTCGGGGCCGGCGGTGAGCCCGGAGAGGCCGTCGGTGACCGTGTACATGCTGACCAGCAGCTCGGAGCGGAACCCGAAGCGGTCCAGGTAGTCGGCGACGGAGCCCCGGACCAGGTCCAGGAAGACCTGCCGCAGGGCGGGGCGCAGGTAACGCTCGGCGGTCTCCGCCACCGGCAGGGGCTCGGCCAGCCAGGCCGGGGCGAGATCCTCCCGAAGGGCCGCCAGTTCGGTCTGCATGGCCTCGTCGGCGGCGAGGTCGGCGGGGGAGAAGAACTCCGCGAGCTGGGCCCGGGTCGCCGCCCGGTCGCTCCCCATCAGCAGGTACGGCGAACCGGGGCCCCCGGGGGTGGGCAGGAAGTAGTGAGGGTCCCGGCGCAGCACCGGGATCCGCACGTCGAGGGTGGCGAGCAGTTCGGGGGGCATCAGCCCGAGCAGGTACGACCCGGTGGAGTGGGCCAGCCCGGGGACCTTCGGGAAGGGACGCTCGGTGCGGGTGGCCCCACCGATCACCTCGGCCGCCTCCAGGACCACCACCTTCAGCCCGGCCCGGGCCAGCAGGACGGCGGAGACCAGTCCGTTGTGCCCGGCCCCGACGATCACCACGTCGGCCCGGGCGGGCAGCTCACCACTCATACCCCGGCAGCCTAGCCCCGCCCCAGCACCCCCGAACCCCCCTCAGCACCCCTCCCTCCCCCTCCCCCTCCCCCTCCCGCCCCACCCCCCGCGCCCCCCGCCCCCTCCCCGCCCCATCCCCCCTCGCCGCGTTGATCAAGGGGTTTGCGTCAACAGGGGCTGGATCCGTGACGCAAACCCCTTGATCACCGCGGCGAATCGGGTGAAGCGGGGGGGCGGGGCGGGCAGAGGGGGAGGCGGGGGCAGAGGGGGAGGCGGGGGCAGAGGGGGAGGTTTGGGGGAGGTGGGCATTGAGGGGAATGGGTGGTGCCTGTCGGTGGGGGCGGGGGCCTTCCTTACGGTATGCGTGAAGAAGGTGCCCTTCCTTACCCCGGGGCGCCTCGTGGTCGTTGGGGAGGAAGCCGCACATGTTCGCCTGGTGGGGACGGGTGGTGGTACGCGCGCGGTGGGCCGTACTGGCCGCTGCGGTGGCCCTGGTGGTGCTCGGGTCCACCTGGGGGGTGGGAGTGTTCGGGCAGCTCAGCGGGGGTGGGTTCGACGATCCGGCCAGTGAGTCGAGCCGGGCGGCGGAGCGGATCGCCACCGAGCTGGGGCCCCAGGGGGCGGACCTGATCGTGCTCTGGTCCGCCCGGGAGAACGGGGAAGGCGAGGAAGGCGGGGACGGGTACACGTCGGGCGGGACCGTGGAGGATCCGGCCTTTCGGGACCCGGTGACCGCCACCGTCGCCGGGCTGCGCGAGCAGCCTTCGGTGGCCAGCGTCACCACCTGGTACGACACCCAGGCGCCGGCCCTGGTCTCGACCGACCGGCGGGCCACCTACGCCCTGGTGCAGCTGAATCCTCGGGACGAGGACGGCAAGCTCGCCGCGTACGAGGAGCTGCGCCCCCAGTTGAACGCCCCCGGCCTGCGTACCCAGGTGGGCGGGGCGGTGGCCTTCCTGGAGACGGTGAACACCCAGACCACCCGGGACATCCTCCGGGCCGAACTGATCAGCATGCCGATCCTGCTGGTGCTGCTGGTGCTGATCTTCGGTGGTCTGATCGCGGCCTCGATGCCCCTGCTGGTCGGCGGGCTGGCCATCCTCGGGGCGTTCGTCGCCGTCCGGGTGGTCAACCTCTTCACCGACGTGTCGATCTTCGCGATCAACGTGATCACCCTGATCGGGCTGGGAATGGCTGTCGACTACTCCCTGTTCGTGGTGAGCCGGTTCCGGGAGGAGGTGGCCGCCGGGCGCGGCACCTCCGCCGCCATCGCCCGCACCATGGTCACCGCCGGGCGGACCGTGCTGGTCTCCGGGCTCACCATCGCCCTGGCCATGGCCAGCCTGTTGATCTTCCCCCAGCCCTTCCTGCGCTCCATCGCCCTGGGTGGAATGGCCGCCGTCCTGGTCGCCATGCTGGGGGCGCTGACCGTACTGCCGGCCCTGCTGGTGGTGCTGGGTCGCCGGATCGACGCCCTGCGGGTGCCCCTGCCCTGGCGACGCAAGGGGCCGGCCCGCCCGCCCGAGCCGGGTAAGGGAGCCTGGGCCCGGATCGCGCACAGCGTGATGCGCCGCCCGGTGCCGTACCTGCTGGGGGTCACGATTCTGCTGTTGGCCCTGGCCACCCCCACCCTGCGGATGGAGTTCGGCGGGGTCGACGAGCGGGTCCTGCCGACCAGCGCCGCCCCCCGGCAGGTGGCCGAGCGGATCGCCGACGACTTCCCCGGCGGCAGTGTCGCCCCGATCGACGTCCTCGTCTCCGGCGCGTCCCCGGAGACCGTCCAGACCTTCACCGCCCGGGTCGCGCAGGTGCCGGGGGTGACCGGGGTGACCCCCACCGCCAACCGGGGGGAGTCGACACTGCTCGCGGTGAGCTACGCGGGCGAGCCCACCGGCGACGAGGCCCACGACGTGGTACGGGCGCTGCGGGCCCTGCCCGCCCCCGACGACGCGGAGGTGCTGGTCGGTGGGCGACCGGCCGCCGACCGGGACCTCCTGGACAGCCTCGTGGAGCGGCTGCCGTGGATGGCGGTCCTGATGGCGGTCGCCATCCTGATCCTGCTCTTCCTGGCCTTCGGGTCGGTGCTGCTGCCGATCAAGGCGGTGCTGATGAACCTCGTCTCGATCGGGGCGTCGTTCGGCGTGGTCGTCTGGGTGTTCCAGGACGGACACCTGGCCGACCTGCTGCGCTTCACCCCCACCGGGTTCATCGAACCGACGAATCCGATCCTCATGCTCGCTGTGCTGTTCGGTCTCGCCACCGACTACGAGGTGTTCCTGCTGTCCCGGGTCCGGGAGGAGTGGGACCGGACCGGGGACAACACCGCCTCGGTCGCCGCGGGCCTGCAGTACACCGGGCGGATCATCACCGCCGCCGCGCTGCTGCTGATCGTCGTGGTCGCCGGGTTCGCCACCGGCGGGATGACCTACCTGAAGCTGATCGGCATCGGGATGATCGTGGCGATCGTGGTCGACGCCACCCTGGTCCGCATCCTGCTGGTGCCCGCGACGATGCGACTGATGGGCCGGTGGAACTGGTGGGCACCGGGACCGTTGGGTCGGGTCTACCGCCGGTGGGGCATCCGCGAGGCCACCGACGAGGAACTGGACACGATTCCCGGCGGCCCGGGGGAGCCGCACTCCACGCTCAACCGATAGTGGAGGTGATCGATACCCGGCGGACCTATAGTCGGCCGGGTATCGACACATCGGGAGGAATCCATGGATCGTCGTACCGTGCTGCGCGCCTCAGTCATCGGCGCGGGCACCGCCGCCTTCTCCGGGGCGCTGTGGCAGCAGGCTTTCGCCGCCACCGCCCAACCCGGCCCCAGCCCGTACGGGCCGCTGCTCGCCGCCGACGCCAACGGCATCCAACTACCCGCCGGCTTCACCAGCCGGGTGGTGGCCCGCTCCTCGGAGCCGGTCGCCGGCACCTCGTACGTCTGGCATCCGGCACCCGACGGCGGGGCCTGTTTCCCCTCCGGCACGGGCTGGATCTACGTGTCCAACTCGGAGGTCCTCCAGCGGGGTGGGGTCTCGGCGATCCGGTTCGCCGCCGACGGGTCGATCACCTCGGCGTACCGGATTCTCGACGCAACCAACTGGAACTGCGCCGGTGGCGCGACCCCGTGGGGCACCTGGCTGTCCTGTGAGGAGACACCCTTCGGGCGGGTCTTCGAGACCTGGCCGGAGGGGAACCGCCCGGCCGAGGTGCGGCTCGCGATGGGGCGCTTCACCCACGAGGCCGCCGCCTGCGACTCGGACCGGGAGGTCATCTACCTGACCGAGGACCGGGCCGACGGCTGCTTCTACCGGTTCGTCCCGGAGACCTGGGGTGACCTGCGGACCGGTCAACTCCAGGTGCTGTGCGCCCCGGAGGAGCAGACCAGCGGGCCGGTGACGTGGGTCGACATCCCCGACCGCGACGGCGTCCCGGTGCCCACCCGCAGCCAGGTGGAGGGGGCCAAGCCGTTCTTCGGCGGCGAGGGATGCTGGTACGACAGGGGCGTCTGCTACTTCACCACCCAGGGCGACAACCGGGTGTGGGCGTACGACGCGGTCAACGAGACCATCGACCTGGCGTACGACGACGACCTCGTCCCGGCCGGCACCGCGCCCCTGACCGGGGTCGACAACATCACCGGATCCGGCGGCGGGGACCTGTACGTCGCCGAGGACGGCGGTGACATGGAGATCAACGTCATCACGCCGACCGGGGTGGTAGCCCCGTTCCTCCGGATCCTCGGGCAGGACACCTCGGAGATTGCCGGCCCGGCGTTCTCCCCGGACGGTCAGCGGTTCTACTTCTCCTCCCAGCGTGGCACGGCAGGGGTCAACGGCGGAGGCATCACCTACGAGGTGACCGGGCCCTTCCGGGCCTGACCGGCGGTCGGGGTGGCGTCGGCTCCGGCTCGCCGGGCCCGCCACCCGGACAGCGCCAGGGTGGCGGAGTAGCCGGCGAGCACGATCACGTGGAACAGGTACAACCACAACAGCACCGCCACCCCGGCGCCGATCTCGTCGAACCCGCCGAAGGGGATCCCCAGGTCCAGCGGCAGGGAGCAGAAGAGCACGAAACCGTGCAGGAAACCGGAGAGGTTCGCCGCGGTGAACGACCCGACGCCCAGCGCGGAGAGCCAGTCCGGGGAGGCCGGGCCGACCACCCGGAACACCCAGAGCAGGACCGGGGTGAGCACCAGCCACACCCCCAGGAACGACAACACGATGCCGCCGAACCCGATCCACCCGCCCTGCCGGACCAGCCCGGTGGTGGTGGGCAGGGCGAGCAGGATGCTGAACAGCAGGGCGGGTGCCGGGGCGAGCAGGGGGAGCAGCAGCAGCCGTCCCCGCCAGCCGACCAGGGACTCGTCGGGGTTGGGCGGCTTGGCCACCGACACGAACGCCCGGCGCAGCCCCTCGCCGTAGAGCGACGCCGGGAGCAGGGCCGCCAGGGCCAACAGCGGGGTCAACTCCACCCCCGCGTCGACCAGCGCCTCCACCGCCCGGGGCGCACCGATCGCGTCCGGCAACGTCTCCACGGCGTACGAGGCGAGCCGGCGTACCCGGTCCGCCCCGGCGGCCAGCCCGGTCAACCAGATGGCCAGCAGTGCCACCGGGACCACGGCGATCGCCGAGTAGAAGGTGATCGCGGCGGCGTGCAGCGACAGGTCCCGTCCGCGTACCGGCCGGAAGGCGGCACTGGTGATCCGTTTCGCCCGCTGCCATCCGCTACCCATGGCGATTCTCTTCCCCGTACCCTCTTGCGGCACGCATTACGATCCGGGTTCATGACGATCGTCTCCACCGACCGGCTCGTTGTGCGTAACTGGACCGAGGCCCCTGCGGATCTGGCCCGGTTCTTCGACATGTACTCCCGGCCCGAGGTGGCCCGTTTCCTGGCCAGCCCCGGCCTGCCCCTGGTCGACCCGGCGCAGGCCGTCGAACAGGTGACCAGGTGGCGACGACGCCACGCCGACAGCGGGGACCGGTACGGCACTTGGGCCGTCGAGCTGCGGGAGACCGGTCTCGTCGTGGGCACCGTACTGGTGCATCCGCTTCCCGGACGGGACGCCACTCGGCTCACCGACGACATCGAGGTGGGATGGCACCTGCACCCTGACTCGTGGGGCCGGGGGTACGCCACGGAGGCTGCCCGAGTCCTCGTCGACCGGGAACTGGCCCTCGGCACCCCGCTGGTGCACGCTGTGGTCCACCCGGAGAACAGCGCCTCCATGGCGGTGGCGCGTCGACTCGGCATGACCCACGTCGGTCGGCGCACCGACTGGTACGGCGGCGAGGAGTTGGAGACGTTCGTCCGGCACCGGACGGAGAACTGAGGCTGGTGGGCTCGCCTGACGACTGATGACCGGAGCCCGGTGACCGTCGCTGCCACCGGACTCCCTCAGAAGGGCAGCGCCCTGCCGTCGACTATCCGATTCCGTGCCTCATCGGTCGACGTCACCGCGACCTGCTGACCCCTCGTGCCCGGTCATCTGACCCGGTGCAGTACGCGGTGCTCGTAGTCCTGCAGGTGGTCGTGGTGCTCGTGGTTGTCGAACTGCCTGCAGGGTTGGCTGCGGTCCTTGCACGGGTGACTGTCGTCCTTGCAGGGGTGGGTGTCGTCCTTCTCTTCTTGACGGCGGTAACTGACGATCGCCGAGACCCGCAGGGCTGCGACCTCACCCGGTGACAACGGCCGGCCGCTGCTGCTCGCGGCGGCCAACGCCCGGCGGGCCTCCGCGTACAACGGTGATCCCTGCAGGCCGTGGTCGTTGAGGATGCCCAGCACCTGGTTGATGGCGGCGATGTTGCTGACCCGTTCGATAGCCTCCCGGGCCTGCTGCTGGTCTGGTGCGACGCGGGGATTTTTCGTATTCCTGTGTGCGTCGTCACCGCTACGTTCTCGGTGCTGCATGCTGTAGTAGACGGTCATTCCTGGGCCTCCCGGAAGGTAGGTGTGTGGACGTGCGCCTCACCTACGGCCCGTCCCCACCAGCGGTTCAGAGAGAACCAGCACGAAATGTGTGTCCCAGGTCATTACAAATGAGACTGTCTGACACAAAATTCACCGATGTCGCATTCGTGACCGGCCTCACCGACAATGCGACATGAACGGGGTTGTCTAGCGGGCCGCCCGCCCAGCTCGCCCCCTTTCCCGCGACCCGACCCGACCTGGCCCGACCCGGCCCACCCGGCCGAAGCGGAGGTGGGAACGTAGCGGCGGGTTGGCCCCTGGCCCCGGCGGAGGTGGGAACGTAGCGGCGGCGAGTCGCCCGGACGCGGCGCCGGCGTCGCCTCGGTGCCTCAGGCGTCCGGTGTGGCGGTGTCGCCCTGGGTCTGGTCGCGGGGGTCTGGTGTGGCGGTGTCGCCCTGGGTCTGGTCTGGTTCGGCGGTGTCGCCTTGGGTCTCGTCGGGCGGGGTCGGGTGCGGCGCTACCGCCCTGGGCCTTGTCGTAGCTCCGCCCGTCGGCATGGTCGCGGCTCCGACACCAACCCTCTCCTCGGGCCTGGTCACAGGTCTGTCAGGGGTGTCGCGACGGCCGCTCGCACGCCCGGCAGGGGTGGTGCTTCGGACACTGTCGAGCTGCCCCCATGAACGGGGCGGTCCAACTGATCGTTGCCTCCTCGCCCCCCTGGCCCGCTGGCCTGCTGGCCCTCTGCGTCCACTGGCCCTCGCTGCCGCTGCCGCTGCCGCTGCCGCTGCCGATTCGGGTCGCCGTACTTCGGCCTTTCGGATTTCTGTCGCGGTATCCCCGTTCGTCGGAGGTTGCCGCCGGATCCGAGTTTGTCGGGGAGTCGCTGGTGGCGGTTTCGGGCGGACGATCGGAAGGATGGTTCAGTAGCGGCGTTGCTTGTGGAGTCGTGAAGACCGTTGTTGATCGGGTGACGTTCCATCTTGGTTCCCCGGTGGGCCAGATGTGTGTACACGATGGGGAGGGGACGGCCGGTACTAACGACGAAGCCCGGTGGACCGGAGGGTCGGCACCGGGCTTCGTCGTCGACGAGAGCGAGGGTCGGAGTCAGCGGTTCCTCGTCGGTCGAGGAGAGCGAGGTTCCGAGTCAGAGGGTTCGATGCTGGGTCGGGGTTTCTTCGAGGGACGGGTCGAGGTGCTCGACGGGGGGACTCGGTCGGCTCTCCTGGCTTTCGACCCGGTCCTCCCGGGTGGCGGCGGCGACGCGTACCGCTGCGATCTGGCTGGTCGCGACGGGCTGGCCGTTCGCGGCCAGGTCCCGCTTGCGGCGGGCCTCCGCGTATTCAGGTGTGCCGACGAGGTGGTCCTCTTCCAGGTCGCTGATGACGCTGTCGAGGGCGGCGGCGGTCTTCTGCTGCTCGATGACGTTCTGCATCTGCGGGTCGTCGGCCTCGAAATGGATACCGCCGGCCTTACGGCGGGTCTCGTCCTCGGTGGGCACCGGGTGTTCGATGGGCATCGACATTTTTCCAGCCTCCGTCGGTGGTCGGTCGGTCGTCGGTAGTCGGCAGTCGGGTGTGGTGCCGACTACGGACGGAGGTGGCGGCTGGTTCGGCGGCGTACGACATGGATCGTGTGCCGAATCCCATGGCATGAACTGTGCCGACAGTGGGTAGCGGGTCAGCCGAAGGATTTCATTCCGTTCCAGTCTGCTCCCAACACCACCTTGACCGGGGTCCCGGTGTTGGTGCGGGACGGGTAGTAGAGGCGGATCTGCCCGTCGGAGGCGAACCGGGCCCAGAAGTCCGGCACTCCGTCGCCGTTGACGTCGGGGATGGCGATCAGCGCGTTGATGTTCGCCTCCGACCAGCCGGTGCCGTACGAGACGTCACCGTCGCGGGAGGCGGCTGCCTGCTTGAGCGAGTTCAGGTCGACGCTTCCGGTGACCGGGCCGGGACGGCCGTGCCGGACGTACATGTTGCCGTTGTCCAGGTTGCGCCAGAGCAGGTCCGGGGTGCCGTCCTGGTCGACGTCGGCGACGTTGACCACCTCCCGGCGCGCCCAGGCGGTGCCCTCCATCAGGGTCGCCTCCTGGAAGCTGGCCCCGGTGTAGCCGGACAGCGCCCACATGGCGGTGCCGGCCCTGACGAACAGGTCGGGCAGCCCGTCGCCGGTGACGTCACCGATCGCCTTGATCTGCGTCCAGGTGGCCGGGTCGGGGACGTCGGCGGGGAGGAGGATCCGCAGCCGTCTGTCGACGTCGAAGCTGCCGTACCCGTCGCCGGGGTAGAGCCAGAACCGACCGTCGGGGGTACGGGCGAACAGGTCGGTGGAGCCGTCACCCGGGTACGCGTCGGCGTACTTGGTGATCAGGGCGGCCTTCCCGGTGCCCGGGTCGAACCAGTGGCCGGACGGGTTCAGGACGTTGCCCTTCGTGTACGACCCGGCGAGCCACGAGTACAACTCCCCGCCCTCGTCGCCGACGTAGTTGCGCAGGTTTCCGGTGGTGTCGACCAGGAGCAGGTCGGGAATCCCGTCACCGGTGGTGTCCGCGGGCTGGTCGGCGATGTCCCGGGGCGGGACGTAGAACGTGTAGTCGGTACGGAGACTGCGGTTGCCGACCGTGTCGAAGGCGTAGACGTGCAGGGTGACCGGCCCGGAGTGTCGGGGTGCCAGGTTCGGCACCTCGGCGACCCCGTTCGTGGCCGGGATGTGGGTGATCCCCACGCTCTCGTAGGAGTAGCTGAACTGGGTGGCCCCCTCGGCGGTGAACCGGATCGGGCCGGTCTCGCCGAACTTCCGGGTGGACCAGGTGGCCCCGTCCGGGGTCGCCTCCAACCACACGGTGCTGGTGACCGTCGGGGCGGGCGGTGCCGAGGCGTCGATGGTGAACCGGCAGGGTTCGCTGCCGGGCGGGTAGTACGACGAGTTGGCGTTCGAGTGGTCCTCGGCGCGGACGTCCCAGGAGTAGGTGGCCTGATCGACCAGGGCGCTGGCCTGGATCGTCAGGGTGGCGTAGCCGTTGTGGTCGGGGGTGACGAGGGTGCCGGCGGGGACCGTCGTGCCGGTCCGCCACCACCGGAAACGCAGGCTCCTGAGGTTGCCGTTGGCGTCCTTGCCGGTGGCCGAGAGGGTGATCGCGGTACGGGCGATGGTGACCCCGGCACCGGGGCCGGGCACACAGTTGCCGCCGGGCATGTTCCTCCCGCCCGTCGGCTCGTTCGGCGGGGTGTTGTGGACGACTGTCATCTCGGCGCTGTTGGCCCGGAACTTGCGCCAGGTGAGGGTGTCGGACTCGCTGGTGGCGCGCATCCCCAGGGTGATGCTCGCCCAGCCCTTGTCGGCGGCCTCCTGGGCGGCGTTGATGACGTTGAAGCTGACGTAGTCACGGTTGCAGTTCGAGCCGTACCCGTGGGCGAAGGACCGGCGCTGCTGGAGGGTCCGCCACTCGGGCTGCTTGTTCCAGGTGGTGCTGGAGGAGATGGCGCCGGTGAGCCAGAGTTGCATTTCCCGGTTGGTGCAGGACCAGGAGTGGGTGTTCTCCACCCGGAAGGTGGCCGAGCTGACGGTGGTGCCCTTGATCTTGGCGTCGTACTGCATCCGCCAGAAGGACCGGGTCAGCAGGGGGGTCTGCTGTTCGTAGCCGACCCGGGCGTCGGAGGTGCCGGTGTTGAAGTTGGTGCTGTAGAAGGTGTTCGTGTTCGGGTGCTGCCGCAGGACGGTGGCCCAGGACTGCATCCGGCTGTGCAGGGTCGGGTCGAGGAAGAGCGGGAAGACCGCCTCGGAATCGGTGAGCAGACCGGTGGCGGCGGCGTCGAGGTGCAGTCGGGCCTCGCCGGTGCGGTCGCCGTCGAGACGGGTGGGCATCGGCGCCTGCCGGGCACCGGGCTCGGGTCCACCGAGGCCGGAGAGCTGGAGCACGTCGGCGGTGGTGGCCACCGAGGTCCGGGGCGCGACCTCCGGGGAGGCGGGTTCCCGTCCGGCGGAGTCCCAGGCGGCGGGGGTGGGGATCGAGCTGACCTCCTTCCCGGTCTCCGGGTCGAGGATCCTGACCCCGCCGGTGGCGGCGTTGTGTTCGAAGACCGCCGTGGTGGAGCGGAGCCCGTAGGTCAGGGAGGTGACGGCGTCGGTGGTGGCCGGGAGGTTGTTCTTGACGATCAGCAACTGCCCGAAGCCGCCCTCCTCGCGGGCGACGACGAGCAGGTCCACTCCGGGGCGTACCTCGGGGTAGAGGGCACGGGGACCGTCGAGGACAGGCTCCGGCAGCGGGCCGGGCCAGAGGTAGCCGACGGTGTGCTCGCCGACCTCCACCTCGGCCAGGACGGACTCGGTGGGGTCGCCCTGGGGGGAGGTCCGGGCGACCGGGACGATCCGGAGGGACTGGGTGGTCCCGTCCCGCTTCCGGTCCTCGGCCGGTCGGTCGGCCGCGACGGTGCCGCCGGAGAAGCGGACCTCGTCGGGGGCGTTCACCGGTCGGACGTCCAGACCGCCGGGGGTCCGTGCGGTCCGGGTCAGGGTGGTGTCGATCGGTGCCCATCCACCGGTGTCGGTCTTCAGTCGGCGGGGCAGGGCCGAGATCGTGGTCCGCAGCTGCCCGTCGGGAAGCGCCCACGTCTGGGACGTCTCGGTGGTGGCGGTCTCCACCGCCACCTCCTGCCCGGTCCGCAGCGCCTCGGCCACCGCTGTCGCCTGGTCCTTCTCGACGGCGGCCGGTGCCGCCTCGGTGACCCGGTCCCGCCCGGCGCGGGGGTCGGCGGTTCGCAGCCAGTACGGCAACGAGGTCGCCAGCAGGGCGGCGACCAGGAAACCCAGGGTGCACAACAGCCGGGTGCGCGTACGCACGAAGGGTTTGAGCAGGCGTGGCGCGGTCACGGCGGTCTACTCCCGTGGGGGCCGGCGGGACAGGGGAGGCAACGACGATCAGCCCCTTCCGGCAGCGCCGGGGGGCCGATCGCGGGCACACGATCCCATGTCGACGTTTGGTTGCGTTAGGACCCGGAGGTTTACCAATCCGTGATGATCACGGATCGGTGATCGATGGTTACGCCCGTGAGATCGATCTTATGCACCTTTTGCGGTACGTGATCTAAGGGCTAAATCAGCATTAGTTCACTGTGGTGGACAGTTCCGGTGTGCGGGCATGGGTGAGTGTTCGCCGGTGACGTAGATCACGACCAATCGTCGGCGGCTACTGAAAGTGATCTTGAGTTACCGGGCGTGGTGGTCGACAGTGCTCGGACGCACGCCGTGTTTGACGTGCGCCGTCACGGCTCTCGCCGTGGCTCTTCCTCCGTCTTCGCGCCTGGGTGGGAGTCGACGTATGCCTGGAATCGGTTTGCTGCCCCGACGGCGGCCCGGCCGACCCGACCCGGCGACTGCGGGCCGCCTCCCGTGGTCCCGTACCCGGACCACCATCGCCCTGGCGCTCTCCTCCACCCTCCTGGTCACCCTCGTCCCCGCCGAGGCGTGGGCGGTACCCGGACCGGGGATGAGCCGGACCGGGATGCCGGTCGAGCTGCCGGAGATCCCGACGATGGTGCACGTCGACCGGGACACCGACGCCGTCTCCGAGTTGACCACCGGAGCCGAGGTCCCGGCGGTCCCGTACGAGCCGCAGGCCGTCGACCCCTGGCAGGAGGGCACCGGCACCGTCGACCTCACCGCCGCCGCTCCCGGAGTTTCCCTGCCGGTGGAGGACCTCCCGGTGGCGCTCGGCGTACCGGAGGGGGGTGACGCGGCCGACCTGGCCGGAACCTGGACCGTCGACCTGGCCGCGCCGGAGGCCTCCCAGGCAGCCGGGGTCGCCGGTCTGATCATGAAGGTCACGCCCCCGGCCACCGCCGACCCGGCCGCCGAGGTGGCGCTGAGCGTCGACTACACCCCCTTCGCCGACCTGTACGGCCCCCAGGCCGCTGACCGGTTCGGCCTGATGCTGCTCCCGGACTGCGTCTTCGACGACCCCGACGGCGGGGACTGCGCCACCGACGAGGGCGGGGCGGCCCCGCTGCGGGTGGCCCCCTTCTCGGCACCCGGTCAGGGCGCCGAGGCGGTCGTCACCAGCGAGGTGGAACTGGTCGCAGCCGACGAGGCACCCACCGACGCCGAGGACGACGAGCCGGTCCGCCGGATCGTCAACGGCAGTGTCTCGGTGGCCGCCCTGCTCGCCGGCCAGGACGTCCC
>NZ_JBEPEQ010000043.1:0-43879 GCF_040300925.1 Micromonospora sp. NPDC000207 | reverse complement strand
GCCCCAGCGCCGGCTCCGGTGCCGACCCCGTCGCAGGTGTTCCCCCCGCCGCAGCAGCCGCCCACCAGCGGCGGCGCGCAGGACGGGCCGAACGGGTTCCCGGAGAACACGCCGCTGGCGGAGATGACCGACCGGCAGCAAGCGAACTACCACAAGCATCACTCCCGCCGGTGGCAGGCCCGCGCCGAGGAGCGCTCCGACTACGACGACCTCAAGGCGAAGGCTGCGCGGTTGGCGGAACTCGAAGCGCAGAGCATGACCGACACGCAGAAGGCCGTCGCCGACGCCGAGCAGCGGGGGCGCGTCGCCGCTCTCGCCGAGGCCGGGGGCCGCCTGGCCACGTCGGCGCTGCACACCAGTCTCACCCTCACCCAGCGGCTGACCGCAGAGCAGATCGACGCGCTGCTCGCCCCGCTGGACCCGAAAGCGTTCCTCACCGCAGACGGCATGGCCGTGGACACCGGCAAGGTGGCCGCGTACGTGAACGTGGTTGCGGCTCAGCCGGCATCCCCGGCAGCTCCTCCGGCCGCTCCGGCGGTCGTCACGCCCCCCGCCCTCCAGCCCGTCACGGGTCAGGGGCAGGTCGTACCCGACATGGGTCAGGGCACCCGCACCGCACCTAAGGCTGGCGGCCTGGAGGCCGGTCGGCTCATGGCCCAGCAGATGTTCGGCAAGCGAACCGCGTAAGCGGTCGTCTGCGGCCGGCTGGGCTTCGCCACTTTCCCGAAGGGATCACGTCCGATCATGGACATTTCGCTCCGTACGACGGAGTTCCACGTCGAGAACCGTTCGTGGCTTGCCAGCCGCGACGGCACCGACGTCACCAGGGGCATGACTCTGTACCTGCCCGCGTTCACGAAGAACATCCACTACCCGGACGGGTTCATCCCCTCCGGCATCCTCGTCGCCCGGATCACCTCCGGTGAGGGCGCGGACATGTACGGCCCGTACGCCGGTTCGGCGTCGGAGGTGCAGACGGTCACCATCACCGGCGGTCCGACGGGCGGCACGTTCACCCTGACCCTGTCGGGTGAGACCACCTCCGGGATCGCCTACAACGCGACCGCTTCCGCCGTGCGTGACGCGCTCGCGGCGCTGCCGTCGGTGTCCGGCAACGACATCGCCGTGTCCGGTGGCCCCGGACCTGCCACCCCGTTCACGGTGGCGTTCAAGGGCCGGTTCGCCGGCCAGAACGTGGCGCAGATGACCGCTTCGGCGGCGTCCCTCACCGGCGGCACCAGCCCGGCGGTGAACGTGGCCACCACCACCGGTGGCGGCTCGACCAATCTGACCGGCCTGGACGTGCCGGAGGGGTTCCTGTTCAGCAGCAAGGAGGTGGGCACCGCGAACATCGGTGCGCCGCTGCACTGGCGTGGGGCGATCATGGTCAGCCGGCTGCCCGCCGCCAGCGGTTTCGACGACAACGCCCGGCAGGTGCTGGGTGCCAAGTTCCGGTTCGAGAGCTGAGGGAGGGCTGAATCATGATCGTTGACGACTACATCGAGCCCGCCACGCTCACCGGATTCGTGCGGGAGGTTCCCGCCCCGGCGTTTCTCTCCCTGAACCGGTGGCTGCCGGACGTGTACATCGCCGACATCGAAGCGGCGATCACGCAGATGGAGCAGACCAACCGGGTCGCCAAGTTCCGGGCGTTCGACGCCGAGACCGAGGTCGGAGAGCGGGACACGTGGCGCAAGAGTGCCATCCGCATCCCCCCGGTCGGTCTGAAGCTTCCCATCGGGGAAGAGGAGCGGCTGAAGTTGGAGAGGTCTCGCACCGGCGGCAACAACTATGACGCCTACGTGCAGGCCATCTACAACGACGGCGCGAACATCACCCGGTACGTGTACAACCGGCTGGAGATGGCCCGGGGTGACGTGCTCACCGACTGGAAGTTCACCCTCGCCGGTGAGGGCAACCTGAAGCTCGAAGCGGACTTCGGGATGCCGTCCGGGCACAACAAGGCCCCGGGTGTGCTGTGGTCCAACCACGCCAACGCCACCCCGCTGGCGGACCTGGCGGCCTGGACGCAGGACTACGTGGACGCCAACGGGTTCCGGCCCGGGTACATGCAGGCTTCCAGCACTGTCGTGTTCAACATGCTGATGTCGGCCGAGGTGCGGCAGCTGGCCGGGAACATGAACGGTGTGCCGTCGGTGGTCACCGAGGACCAGCTCAACCAGATCCTGCGGGCCCGGCGCCTGCCGGAGCTGGTCGAGTACGACACCCGGCTGTCCGTCGACAACGTGGACACCCGGGTCATCCCCGAGGACAAGGTGCTGCTGCTGCCGCCGGAGTCGGCCCCCCTGGGCCGGACCGTGTGGGGTATCACCGCCGAGGCGCTGGAGCTGACGCAGGGCCAAAACCCGTCGCTGGAGTTCTCCGAACTGCCCGGCCTGGTCGGGGTCGTCATGAAGGAAGGCGACCCGGTCCGCACGTGGACGAAGGTCGGCGCGACCGCCATGCCGCTGCTCGACTGGCCGAAGCGGCTCATGGTCGCGGACGTCCTGTGAGGTGGCGGCGGTGAGCGAGAAGGCACGCCGCCTCGCCACGTACGTGCACGTGGGCGGCAGACGGTACGGCCCGGACGACGACATTCCCGACGAGGTGGCCGAGAAGATCACCAACCCGAACGTGTGGGCGGTCGACGGCGACGAGCCGCCGGCCGGCACCCGGGCCGGTACTCCCGGCGGCGATTCGGGGGTGCGGCTGGCCGCCTACGTGCATGTGGGTGGACGCCGGTACGGCCCGGGTGATGTGGTTCCCGACGAGGTGGCCGCGCAGATCACCAACCCGAAGGCGTGGGAGGGCGGCGAACTGCCCACCTTCGTCAAGGACGGGGCGGACGCGGACGACGACTCCGACCCGCCGGAGGGCGAGGACCACGAGACGGGTGACGAGGGTGACGGCAAGCCGCCCCCGCCGCCCCGTTCCGGCCCCGGGTCGTCCGAGAAAGCCTGGCGGGAGTGGGCTTCCCACTACCCCGAACTGGGTGTCGACGGTGACGCCCGCAGGGACGACATCTGGGACGCCGCCGAGAACGCCGGGCTGATCGACCCGAAGTGAGGGGCATCGACGCCCCCACCAGCCGTACCGGTTGGGGGCGTCGCCTTCCTGTCCTAGTGGAGGAGGACCGTGGCTCTCACAGACGCCACCAAGAACGCGATGCTGGACTTGCTGTCCACGAGGGCCGCGTTCCTGTCGCTGCACACCGCCGACCCCGGTTCCACCGGCATGTCGGAGGCGACCGGCGGATCACCCGCCTACGCCCGCAAGTCGGCCACCTGGTCGTCGGCGTCGGGCGGCAGCAAAGCCCTGTCGTCGGCGGTCACGTTCGATGTGCCTGCCGGGACGTACACGCATGTCGGCTACTGGTCGGCGGGCTCGGGTGGCACGTACAGCGGGTCTCGTGCGTTGACGGCGTCGACCACGTTCGGTGGTCAGGCGCAGTTGACGATCAGTGCGGTGACCGAGTCGCTGACCTGACCGGCGTGGGGGGTGGTCGGCTGTGGCGGTGTTGGTCAACTCGTTCGACGGGGGCGCCGCCGGCACGACGGTCACCACCGGCAACTCGGGTGGGACGTCGGGTGACTCGTTCACGCTGACCCAGTCCGTGTCGGGTGGCATCTGCACGTACAGCAGCACCGGGGCGGCGCACGGGCCGCTGTGCATGCAGGTGACCACCGGCGGGACGGGTGGGGCGGAGCGGCGCGGCTGGTCGGTCAACTCGTCGGATTCGACGTCCACCCAGTGGTTCCGCTTCTATTTTGACCGGGCGTCGGTGACGGGCACGGTGTCGCCGCTGCGGGGCATGAACGTCGGCTCGGGCGGTCAGCGGTTCCGCGTCCAGGTGTCCGCCGCCGGTGTCGTCCAGTTGTTGAACTCGTCCAATACCAGCGTGTGGTCGAGTGCCGCTGTGGCGTCCGGGGTGCAGTGGCGTGTCGAGGTGGCGGCCGGGGGGACTACATCCGCGTCGGCGCGGATCAGCATCTTCGAGGGTGATGCGACGGTCGCCTCCCAGGATTCGGGTGCCCTGTCGGGTGTCAACCTGGGTGGTCCGATCCGTGAGGTGTGGTTCGGGCAGACCAACGCGGCCACGAACGTGGCGGTCCGGTTGGATGAGTGCGGCTGGTCGGACACCGCCCCGCTGGGTCCGGCCGCGACGGTGGCTCCGGCGGAGGTGGTGTGCGGGCCGTGGGCGGGTGCTGTCACCGACGGTGGGTTCACCGTCGGATACGTGCTGTCGGGTGTGGAGTCGGGTGTGGAGTCGGCGCGGCTGGCCGTGTCCGCATCATCGGATCTGTCGACGCCGACCTGGTCGACGGCGGTGGCCCCGGACGGTGACGGGTTCGTGCACCTGCCGGTCTCCGGACTGGCCGCCGACACCGTCTACTACTACGGGCTGGAGGCCGACGGTCTGCTGCTGGCTGACGGCCGTGGTCGGGTCCGAACGGACCCGCCGGCAGGCATGCCGGCGTCGTTCGCGGTGGCGTTCGGGTCCTGCCAGTACGACACCCCCACCACCGGATCGTTCACCGCCGTAGCCGCCCGCTCCGGGCCGCACGGCGGGGCGCGGCGGCTCATCCACATGGGGGACCTCAACTACCGGGACTGGGCGTCGGGCACCACCGCCGGGCAGGTCCGGGCGCAGCATGTGACCTCGCTGGGATCGACGGCAATGGCGCCGATGCTGACGTCGGTGCCGTTGACGTACTGCTGGGACAACCACGACTGGGGTGGCAGCGACTCGGACCGCAACAGTCCGGCCGGGCCGGTGGTGGCGCAGGTGCACCGGCAGGTGTTCCCGTCGTACCTGCTGCCTGCCACGGACGGGCGCGGGGTGTGGCAGTCGTGGGTGATCGGCCGGGTCCGGTTTATCCAACTGGACACACGCTCGCAGCGGGACAACCGGACAGCGGTCAACGGGCCGTCGAAGACGCTGCTGGGGGCGGAGCAGAAGGCGTGGCTGTTCGACCGCCTGACTGATCCGGAGCCGGTGAAGGTGATCTGCTCCAACCAGTATTGGCGGCAGGACGGGGCCAACGGCGACCGGTGGGGTTCGTTCCCGCACGAGTTCGCCGAGGTCAACGACTTCATTGACGCCCACGCGTCGGGGCGCGTGTATGCGATTTTCGGTGACCGGCATGCGTTGTGCGCCGACGACGGCACCTCGGCGGGAACGCGGGGTGTTCCGCAGGCCGGCGGTGCCCCATTCCAGCAGGGTTCGACCGGCTCGTTCGAGACGTGGTCGGCGGGCTACTACGACACCGCCGGTACGACGATGACCGCCTACGGGTGGTTGGACGTCTCCGACACCGGGTCTGCGGTGACGGTCGCGTACAGCGGGTTCACGGCCGACGGGACGCTGCGGGTGTCCCAGTCGACGGTGTTCGTGCTGGAGGATGCCGCCTCGTTGACGGGTGTGACGTCCTCGGCCGGCTCTGTCGGTCATGCAGCCGGCGCAACCTCGGCCGGTGCGGGCACGTCGGCGGGTGTGGTGTCGGTGCGGGCCGGTGCGTTCACCGCAGGATCAACCCCGGCGTCGGCGGCCCTGACTTCGGCAGCCCGAACGCCGGGCACGGCGGCCGTCACCGCCGCCACCGCGTTCGTGGGTGTGGGTGCGGTGGCGGCGGCGGCCGGCGGCGCAGCCGGATCCGGCGCAGCCTCGATCATGGCCCGCACCCGCACGGCCGGAAGCCTCGACTCTTCGGCGGCGGTCGAACACCACGGCAGCAGCGGGCCGCTGAGGGCGGCACCACACCGGGTGCGTGACACCACCCCGGCGGCGACGGTGAGGAGAACCCGATGAGCACGGAGGTCGGCGACGCCATCGAAGTGACGTTCACCAGCCTGCCCGGCGCCACGGTAACCGCCCAGGTGACCTTCCCTTCCGGGGCGGTCGGCCCGCCGCAGCCGGTGGACGAAGACGACGACGGCGAGTACCCGTTCACGTTCCAGCTCACCGAGCCGGGCATGTGGCGGGTCCAGTTCACCGCCACCGGTGCGGTGACCGCCACCGAACCGTTCTGGATCTGGGCGGAGCAGCCCGTTCCGCCGCTGGCCACTGCCGGGCAGGTCGCCGCCGTGTTCCGCCCCCTCAACGCGGAGGAGGAACGGCTGGTGTCGGCGTGGCTGGCGCAGGCGTCACGGCTGCTGCGGCACCGCTTCCCCGACCTCGATGATCGGATCGCCGCCGGCACCCTTCACGCCCGGACCGCCGCCGACGCTGCGGTGTCGATGGTGCTGCGGGTTGCCCGCCGGCCGGGTGCTCTCACCGGTGTGGGCGGCCTGCGGTCGGAGTCAACAGGCCCGTTCCGCCGCGACTACTACGACAGCGCCGCCGACGACACTGACCTGGTGGTCACCGACGTCGAGGTCGCCCTTCTCAACCCGAAGGTCACACGCGCCGGACGCCGGGGTGCCGGCACCATCATGATGCAGCCCGGCATGGCGACCACACCGGTCAGGAGGGGCAGTGTTCAGGTCTGGGGACACTGAAACCGCCGTCCTGGTGCGGCCTCCGCAGCGGGACCGGTGGGGGGATCCGATCCCCGGCAGCGACACCCGCACCCCGATCGGCGGGTGCCTGTTCGCGCCCGGCCCGTCGGCGGAGAACCTGCAAGGCGCCAACCAGACCGAAGCCGACGGCACCCTGTACCTGCCGGCCGGCACACCCCTGCCCAGCCCCGCCGACAAGATCGAGATACGGGGCGACACCTACGAGGTGATCGGCCGTCCCCGCGTGTGGGGCCGGGCTGGTGTGGAGATCGTGCTGCAAATGGTCACCGGCTGAACAGGGGGTGCCCGCATGGTTCAGGTGGTGTTCACCCGGTTCAAGCTGAACAGGTCGGCACGCGGTTTCGCCGGCATCGCCCTGTCCCCGAAGATCCGCGACGCCGTCCACGACGTGGTGGAGAGAACCGCCCGACCGTACGCGGTCGGCATCTCCCCGAGCGCGACAGGAACCTACCGCCGGTCGTGGCAGGTCGACGACGTCATCGTCCCCGGTGCCGAACTGAACCAGAAGTGGCCGTTGACGAGGGTCGGCACCCGTCTGGTCAACAAGGATCCGTCCGCCAAGTTCATTGAAATTGGCGGCGCGGTCCGGGTCGGCGGGCAGGTGAAACCCACCCCGGCGCGGCACGTGCTGGGCCGCACCCTCGACCACCTGGACGCACTGTCCGGGCGGGTACGGGGTGCCATGTGACCGGCCCGCTGTGGGTGTTCCCCGACATGGAGGAAACCCTCGCCGTCCTGTGCGAAGCCCTCGCGGGCGGACCCGAACGCACAGGCACCGAAACACCGGCCGACTTGGATCGGCGGCTGCCGTTCATCCGAGTACAGCGGCGCGGCGGCTACAGCGACACCATCCACGACTACGCCACCGTCGACATCGACTGCTTCCACACCACCTACCGGACCGGGGTGAAACCCCTCGCCGAGCAGGTACGGCAGCACCTGACCACGGTCAAGCATCGGCTCGGACCTGTGGTGATCGACCGCATCGACTGCATTGCCGCCCCCACCGAACAGCCGTGGGCGCCCGGCATCCGCCGGATGCTCGCCACCTACCAGGCCGTGACCCGACGGTACCGGCCCGGCAGCTAAGCCCACCCACCCCTTCCGCCCCGCCTGTCGGGGCTTTTTTCATGCCTCGACCCAGAAAGGGCACACGCATGCCGTACTCCGCTGTGCGGGACAAGCAGAACCAGCTCATCCGCAAGGCCCGCGACCTGTCCGTGTTCATCGCCCCCGAATCGTCGGACCCGATCGAGGACCTGACCACCGGCGCCGGGGCCGACCTGGCGACCCTGCCGACCGGCTACGAAGACCTCGGGTTCACCTCAACCGAAGGTGTGTCCGTCTCCCGGGAGACGGAGTCGTCGCAGGTCCGGTCGTTCGGGTCGACGGAGCCGACCCGTGAGGACGTCACCAACGACACCGTCACCCTGACGGTCACCGCCCAGGAGACGAAGCTCCTGACGATCGGTCTGTTCACGGGCGTCGACATCACCAACCTGCGGGCCGCCGCCGTCACCGGCGAACTGTCCATCGAGAAGCCGAACCTGCCCAACCCGAGGTACTACCGGCTGCTGGCCCTCGCAGTCGACGAATCCAGCTACGGAGAGATCTACCTCGGTCAGTTCATGCCCCGGGCGCGGATCACCGACTTCGGCGAGCAGTCCTACGGCGAGGGAGACGACCCGATCTCGTATCCCCTGACCCTGACGGCCTTCCGAGCGTCCGACCTGGGGTACAGCCATCGATGGATCTTCGGCGGGCCGGGGTGGCTCGCGATGCTCGCCGACATGGGGATCACGCAGGCAACCTCCTGACCGCACGTCACTGACTGGCCGGGGTGGCTCCTTTGGGTGGGCTCGCCACCCCGGCCTACCACCCAGCCCACCCACCCCGTGAGGAGACCCCCTATGGCTGTCGAGCCGATCGCCACGTTCACCCGCAACCACCCCGTGTCGGGGGAGAAGCAGACCCGCCTGGCGTACTCCCCCGACGAGCGGGTGCATCTGCGCGCCGACGGCTGGCTGGAGCAGCCGCGCCGCAAGCAGACCAGCACCGATCAGAACGCAGACGACGCGAGCAGCCGTACGGCGAAGAAGTCCACGGCGTCCGGTAGCACCACGTCCACCAGTTCCTGACCGATTCGAGGAGCCCACCCATGAGCACCGCCAGTACCCGTAAGCCCCGTGCAGCCGCTCCAAGGTCGGCGCCCGCTAAGGCCACGGACACCAAGCCGGCACCCGTCGCCGAGGACGTGGCCCTGAACCTAGACGATCTGGAGCGGGAGGGCGCGGTCAAGCCGTTCACGTTCCTGCATCAGGGCCGGGTGTACACGATCCCGGATCCGCAGGAGATGGACTGGCAGAAGCAGCTGCGGGCGATGGGCGACCCCGTCTACTTCCTTCAGCACTCACTGTCCCCGGAGGACGCGGAGGCGTTCTTCAACGCGGAAATGCCGTCCTGGAAGTTGGATGCGGTTATGTCGGGCTTCCAGAAGCATTTCGGGCTGCCGAGCCTGGGGGAACTCAACGGCTCGCTCACCTGATTTCCAGGTATGGGCGGGCCATCGAACGTGACCTGCTGCGTGTGTATCGCCTCGACCTGGGGGAGGAATGGCGTGCCCGCCGGTGGCGGCGCCTCCTCAACCTGATCGACGGCCTGCCTCGTGACTCGGCGTTTGTCGAGGCGTTGACCTCCGATGACGAGTGGGCTGCCGCTGTGGTGGCGAACCCGCCGGAGGAACGTCCGCCGTCGAGGCGGATGGCCGAGTGGTCGCCGCAGGTGGAGCTGCTGACGAATCTGCTGGATGCGGTTCGGGAGAACACGCGGGTGGCGTTGGCGTCGGCGGGCGGGAAGCCGGGCCAGTTTGCGCCAGCGCCGCGTCCGGTGACCGCGTTGGAGCGGGTTCGCGCCCGCCGACGGGTGTCGAAGCATGAGTCGCTTGTGGCGCGGGTGTTGCCACACGGCGTCCACCGCAGGGCAGAGGCACGGTAGTCGCGGCTGCCGCATCGATCCGGTGTCGAGGGGGTTGGTGTGGCGGTCGCGGCTGCGTACGAGGCAGGCACTGCATGGTTGCAGGTGGTGCCGTCGTTCGACGGTGTTGAGCGGCAGATGAAAAAGCAACTCCAGAAGACGGTCGACAACCTGAACGAGTCCCTGTCGGATGCCATGCCGGACGGGGTGAAGGCGGGTGCTCGGGCAGCGCAGCGGGAGGCCGAGAAGGCGGGCGACAAGGCTGGGGCCGGGTTCGCCGGGCATTTCGCGGCGTCGCTGGACCGGCGCATGCGTGATGCGTTCCGTGCGCTGCCCGATGTGAAGGTCGACGCCGACTCCAGCGACTTCGACAAGGCTGTGGCGAAGGTCCGCGAGGACATTGAGGCGTTGCGGAAGCAGCGTGTCGGGATCGACATTGATGCGCGGACGGCGATCGAGTCGGCTGGCAACATCAGTAAGCGGCTGCGAGGACTGAACGCTCAGGCGCCGGACAACCGTATGCGTGTTGACCTGTCGCAGGCCGCTGATGAGGTTGAGGCGTGGGTGCAGGTAGCCCGTGCCGGCGGCGAGCGGATGGCGGCGGAAGCGAAACGTGCCGCCGACGAGTCGGCACGTATCCACCAGCAGGGCCTGGACGAGAACCTGCGCCGCGAGCGTAAGGCGGTCGAGGAACGGAACCGGCTGCATCAGCACGCCCTGGACGAGGATCTTCGGCGTACCTGGCTGATCGGTCAGGAGCGGGGGCGGATCCACCAGCAGGCGCTGGACGAGGACCTGCGCCGGGACTGGCTGGCTCAGCAGGAGCGCGGCAAGCTGTACGACGAGGCTGTTGCCGAGGACTACAAGCGGGACTTGAAGGCCCGGCAGAACATGGCCCGCCTGTACGAGCAGGCGCTGGCGGAGGACCACGCCCGTACTCGTCGTGCTGCCAAGGAGTCGGCGAAGATCGCCGAGGAAGAGTTCGGGAAGACGTGGGCGGGGCGGATCCAAAGCGAGATCGGTAGGGCGTTCCAAGCCCTCCCGGACGTCGGGTTGCGGCCGGCGCGCACCGCCGCCGAGCAACTGGTCAAGGACATCCGGGGCCGGCTCGAAACGCTGCGTGGGCAGCGCATCGGCATAGATGTGGACGCCGACACAGCGTTGGCTGAGGTGGCGGAGCTGCGCCGTCTGCTGGCGGACCTTGCGCGGAGCCGCGTCAGCGTTGATGTGCAGGCCGATGCGATCGACGCCGCTGCGAAGTTGACGTTGGTTGAGCGGATGGCGGAGCGCCTGTCCGGGCGCAAGGTGGACCTGCGGATCGAGGCGGACGCGTCGGCGCTCGACGACGTGGGTAGAGCGGCGAACTTTTCGCTGTCTCGGCTGGAGTCGTTGACGGCCGTCGGCCTGTCGATGGGGACCATGCTGATCCCTGTCGCGGGTGCGGTGGCGGCGTCGATCGGGTTCATCGGTGCGTCTGCCGTGTCGGCGACGGCCGGTATCGGGGTGATGATCCTCGGGTTCTCCGGTGTCGGCGGTGCGGTGCAGGCGTTGAACAAGCACCAGCAGGACTCGGAGAAGTCGGCGGTGTCGTTGGCTGCCGCCCAGGATCGGGTGGCGTCTGCGCAGGACCGGTTGGTGTCGGCTCAGCGGTCGCTGGCGAACGCTCGGGCGCAGGCCGACGATGGGGCGCAGCGTGCGGCCCGGCAGGTCGCGGATGCGGAGCGCGGTGTGGCTGATGCCCGCCGCGCCGCCGGTCAGGCTGCCCAGCAGGCGGCCCGGCAGGTCGCGGATGCGCAGCGGCAGGTGACTGACGCACGCCGTGAGGCCGCTGAGGCGGTGAAGGCTGCGGTTGTTCGGGTGGCGGACGCGGAGGCCGACTACACGCGGGCTCAGGTGGATGCCCGGGAAGCCCGTGAGGGGTTGACCCGCGCGTACCGGGATGCGGCTCAGGCGTTGGCGGACCTCGATTCGCAGGTGCGCCGTAACGCGTTGGATCAGCGGCAGGCAACCCTGGATGTGGCGGAGGCGAAGCGGGAGCTGGATCGGCTGCTGGCGAACCCTCGGGCGTCGGAGGAGGAGCGGGAGCAGGCGCGTATCACCTACGAGCGTCGCCTCCAGCAGATCGACGACTTGAAGCGCAAGTCCCGGGAGCTTGCTGTCGAGCAGGCCGAGGCGAACAAGAAGGGTGTCGCCGGATCCGCCCAGGTGGTGGCGGCGCAGAAGCGGATCACCGACGCCGACCGGCGGGTGGTGGACGCCCAGAAGGCGTTGACGGCTGCCCGTGAGGCGGTGGTCCGCGCCCAGGTCGACGGTGCCCGTCGGATCTCGGATGCGGAGCGCCGCCTGTCGGATGCCCGGCAGGGCATGGTGCGGGCGCAGGAGGACGGGTCTCGGCGTGTCGCCGACGCGCAGCAGCGGGTGACGGACACGCAGCGGGCTCAGGCGCAGCAGCAGCGTCAGGCCGCGTACTCGATCGCGCAGGCGCAGCAGCAGGTGATCTCGGCGCAGCGGCAACTCCGGCAGGCATACCAGAAGACGGGTGTGGCCGGTGGTGATGCCCTGGATAACCTGAACGAGGCGATGGAGGTGCTGACCCCGACCGGGCAGCGGTTCGCCCGATTCATCTTCGGGTTGAAGGACGAGTTCCTGACGTTGCGGGCTGCCGCGTCGGACAACCTGCTGCCAGGGGTGCAGTCGTCGATCGAGACGCTGTTGCCGTTTCTGCCGCGTCTGCGGTCGTTCATCGGCCGGGTCGCCGGGTCGGTTGGTGGCTTGTTCGAGGAGACGTCCAGGTTCTTGACGGTGGATCCGACGTGGCGTCGGTTCTTCGGCTATGTGGACGGCAGTACGGTTCCGACTTTGGAGCGGCTGTACCGGATCACCCGGAACGCCGCCACTGGTGTCATCGGCCTGTTCTTGGCATTCACCCCGTTCAACGACGATGTGGGTGGCGGTTTGGAGCGGCTGACGGAACGGTTCGCCACCTGGTCGGCGACGTTGGACCAGAACCAGGGCTTCCAGCGGATGCTCGCCTACATTCGGGAGAACGGCCCGATGGTGATGGATCTGCTGGGTGAGATGACCCACTTCGTGGTCCGGTTCGTGCAGGCTGCAGCGCCGGTGGGCACGGTGGTGGTGCATCTGTTCGAGCGGCTGTTCGCCGCGATCAATTCGGTCCCGATGCCTGTGCTCCAGACGCTGGTCGTGGGGTTGGCTGGGGTGGCTGCGGCGATCCTGGCGGTGAACACGGCGACGCGGCTGACGGCGTTGACGGTGGGCACGTGGAAGAAGATGTCCGGCGCGTACGGGTCGGTCACGTCGGCGGCCCGCAGCATGGCCGACGGTGTGGGTGGGGCGATGGACCGGGCGAGGGACCGGTCTGAGCGGTTCGCCCAGTCCATGGACCGGACTCGGCTGGCGGGTCTGCGCATGCGGGGCGGTCTCGCGTCGGTGGGTGCGTTCCTCGGCGGCCCGTGGGGTGTTGCTCTCGCGAGCGCCGCTTTGGCCGCCGGGTACTTCGGTGAGAAGACGGCGGAGCAGAAGGCGCGGGTCGCCGATCTGGCTGAGGCGTTGATGCTCCTCGGCCGGGCTTACAGGGAGACCCGGGACATCACGTCGGCTGTGGTGCAGGACGTGGTGGCCACGTCGCGGGAGTTGCAGCAACTCATCAACGACTCAAAGGCGTACGGCCTGTCGGTGGAGGACATCGCGAGGGCGGCGGCCGGGGAGAAAGCAGCACAACAGGGTGTGCTGGAGGTGTTGCAGCAGCGCCTGGACGTGATGCGGGAGCAGCGGAAGCTGGAGGCGAACAACGTCAAGGACTTCTACTTGTCCTCGGATGAGGAGAAGAACCTGGAGGCGTACATCGCGTCGCTGCGATCGCAGTTCGCGGCGACGGATTCGGCGGCGCGGGCGCAGGAGGCGCTGAACACGGCGCAGCGTAACGCCCCGGCTGCGGCCACCCCGGCGCAGATCGCCCAGCAGAAGGTCGCTGACGCGATGACGGTTCTCGCCGACAAGACGGCGACGGCGGCGGAGAAGGCCAACGCGTTGCGGACCGCGCAGGACGCGCTGGCCGGTTCGGCGAAGTCTCAGATCGAGGCGGAGGAGCAGTACGAGGCTGCCGTCGACAACGTGGCGGCGGCGCTGACGAAGAAGAACAACTCCCTGGATAAGGGGACGGTGGCGGGCCGGGCGAACCGGGACGCGGTGGAAGCTCTGCTGGAGTCTTCGGTGGAGATGTACAACGCCGACGTCGCTGCCGGGGTGAGTGTCGCGGAGGCCACCCGCCGGCATGAGGCGCGGATCGCGGCGTTGCGTGAAGAGACGACGCGGGTGGGGGCCAACAAGACCGAAACCGAACGGTTGATCGATGCGTATGGCAGGGTGCCCACCGATGTGGAGACGCTGCTGAGCATCGTCGGCTATCCGGGCGTTGACAAGCAGTTGAAAGAGCTGGCCATCCAGCAGAAGGCCCTCGACAAGAACATCAGTTTGCAAGAGTCGAGGCGGCTGTACGAGAAGGATGAGCGGCTGGCGAAGCTGGCCACGGGTGGTCCGGTTCGGGGTCCTGGCACGGGCACGTCGGATGACGTGCTGTTGTGGGGGTCGAACGGCGAGTTCATGCAGCCCACCGCCTCGGTGAAGTATTACGGGCAGGGGTTCATGGAGGCGATCCGGCGGCGTCGGATCCCGAAGGAAGCTTTGCCGGGGTTCGCCAAGGGTGGTCTGGTGCAGTGGCCGTTCCCGGTGAACGTGTCGAAGACGAAGATCCCCGACATTGATCCGGTGCCGGCCCGTTCGTCGGGTGGTATCGGCTCGGACGACATGATGCGGATCCTGCGGCGGGTGTTCCCCGGGCTGGCCCTGCATTCGGGTTACCGGCCGGGCTCACGCACAAGCTCGGGGTCCCTGTCGTATCACGGCAGGATCGCCGCCGACGGGGACAAGGGCCGGGCTGTCGACGTGCCTCCGCGTATGGACGTGTTCAACTGGCTGACCCGGAACTACCCGGACAGCCGGGAGATCATTTTCACGCCGGGCGGCGGGCGGCAGGTGTGGAACGGCCGCAAGCATGTCTTCCAGGACCCGTTCGTCCGCCGTACGCACCACGATCACGTCCACTGGGCGTACGACGAGGGCGGCTATCTGCCGCCGGGTGTGTCGACTGTGTTCAACGGGACAGGGAAGCCGGAGCCGGTGTTCACCGACGGCCAGTGGAACGACATCTCCCGGGCGGCCCGCAACAGCCATGCGGAGGCACGCGAGGTGCACCACTGGCATTTCAAGGAAGCGGCGTTGGATCACGGCCGGTTGCAGGCGTGGGCTGACCGGCGGGACGCGATGGCCAGGCCGGGACGCAGACCGTAGGACGGGGGTGGCGGGATGCCGCTTGCAGTTGGTGCCGTCACCCCACCCGCCGACGACTTGGTGGTGGAGCCGTTCCTGTCGGCGCAACCGCAGGTCGGGTCGATCGGGGCGACGTGGACGGACCCGACGGGCAGGGTGTGGGAGTTGACCGGCCCGCACGAGGTGCACGGATGGTTGACCACTCAGCAGGTCGCCGGGTGGGGTGCCGCGCCCCGCACGTTTGTGACGGATCCGCTGGCGCGGGGTGGGGTGACGGTGCGGCACATCCGCGCCGAACCGCGCCGGATCACGTGGCCGTTGCACGTGTACGGGGACACCCATCAGGAGTTCGTTGGCCGGTATCGGTCGCTGATGCGGGCGTTCATGTTGACCGCCCAGATGGGTCGCCCCGGGGTGCTGCGGGTGTCCCGCCCGGACGGCACCGCCAGGGAGATCGAAGCGTTCTGCGAGGACGGCTGGTCGGGCGCGGGCGGAGAGAACTGGGTGTACGCGAACCCGGTGCTCACCCTGATGTGCCCGGACGGGTTTTGGCGTGACACGGAACCGCGTGCGGTGCGCCGCGAGTACCAGTCCGGCGGCAGCCCGTTCCTGAGCCCGTATCTGACGGTGTCACCGGGTCAGGTGCTCGGCGCCACGGAGGTTGTGAACCCGGGGGATGTGGACGGCTGGCCAATCTGGACGATCACTGGCCCATCAACCTTGATCACCGCTGCCAACCACACCACCGGCCAGCAGTTCGGGTTGTCTTACAACCTGCCCGCCGGGGAGGCCATCGTCGTTGACACGTCCACACACCGGCCGACCGTGCGCGGACCTGCCGGGCAGAACCTGGTGGGTGCGTTGAACTGGCCGGGCGCCGACCTGTGGTCGTTCACGGCGGGGGTGAACAGTGTCGAGTTCACCGTTGACGGGTCAGGTGCGGGAACAAGCCTCGAAGTGCTGTTCTTCCCCCGGTACGAAGCGGCGTAGCCGGTGATCACCGTGCTGTTCACCGACCGGCATCTGAACGTGGTCGGTGACCCTGTCACCTGCTGGACGACGGTCAACTGCACTGCCCGGTTCAACGAGGTCGGTTCCGGGCAGATCACCGTCCCCGCCTACCCGTGGATCCGTGAGCAGATCGATCACGGACGGCGGGCCGTGGTGGTGCGTGACGGCGACGTGTTCCTGGCCGGTCCGGTGGAGTCGTACTTGGTTGAGCAGTCCGACGACGGCGAGAACTCGGGTGTCGGGAAGCTGACCGTCGACTTCGCCGATGACCTGTCGAATTGCGCAAACCGGATCACCTTCCCGAATCCGGCGCAAACCCCGGAGGGTCAGACCGTCGACCAGTGGACGTTCGCCGGGAACGGGGAGCAGGCGCTGCGGCAGTTGGTGACCCTGAACGCCGGCCCCGACGCGAGGGCGGAGCGGCAGGTGCCGCAACTGGTGCTCGGTTCAACGGCGGGGGTCGGCGGGACAGTGAGTGTGTCCACCCGGCTGGAACCGTTGACGGACGTGCTTCGGAGGGTGGCACTCGACGCTGGCGGGTTGGGGTTCCGCACCCGGCAGGACGGCACCCAGATCCTGTTCGAGGTGTTCCAGCCTCGTGACCTGACGGGCAGTGTCCGGTTCGGGTTCGGTCTCGGGAACCTTCGATATTTGGGGTATTCGCGGGCTGCGCCGACCGCCACCACCGCCGTCGTGGGAGGTCAGGGCGAAGGGTCGGATCGGTATCTGATCGCCCGCAGCAACACGTCGGCAGAGTCGGCGTGGGGTCGTGTCGAAACACATGTGGCCCGCCCCGGTAGCGATCCGGTGGCCGACTTGCAGGCCGAGGGTGACCGGGAGTTGGCGGAGAAGGGCGAGACGGCGCGGCTGCAAACGTCGGCGTGGGACACCCCCGACCAGCGCTTCGGTGAGCATTACCGGCTCGGCGACAGGGTGTCCGTTCAGGTCGGCCCCGGCGAGCAGGTGTCGGATCTGGTGCGGCTTGTCAGCTTGCAGGCGTGGGACACGGCAGGGGAGTTGGTGTCGGCGATGGTCGGCACCCAGGAGGCGTCGTCGGATCCGGCGTGGGTGCGGCAGATGCGTGGCATCGACCGGCGTGTCGGCTACCTGGAGCGTCGCGCGCTTCCGTCGACCTCAGGGATGTGAGAGGAGCACCGTGGCATCCAACAGCTACCCGCGCCCTGGGTTCAACGACGGTGAGGTCATCGAAGCGCTCTATGAGCGGCTGGTGGCACCGCAGGCACCAGACGGTCTCATCGGGGCGCCCACCGATCAGCCGCTGGTGTACGCCGACGGGGTCGGCACGAGGGCGGTGCGGATCCGAGCCGGGCGTTTCGCTCTGGTGCGCGGATTCCAGTTCGACTCGGGTGACGCCGACATCACGATCACCTTGCCTGCGAACACGTCCGGTGCGAGCCGGGTGGATCTGATTGTGCTGCGGCTGGATCGGTCGACGTGGCGGGTGCAAGAGACGTTCATTCAGGGCACTGCCGGTCAGGGCGCACCGAGCCCGGTGGCGTCTCCGCTGTTCTGGGACCTGCCGGTGGCTGCGGTGACTGTCGCCCACAACGCGGGGACATTGTCGCCGACGACGGTCCAACCGCGCGCTTGGTACATCGGTGATGACGGCCAACTCCGGTGCACCTCGACGACGAGGCCACCTCATCAGTCGGGCCGGCGGATCTGGGAGCACGACACCAACCAAGAGATGCAGTCGACGGGCAGCCGGTGGATTGTCACCGCAGCGAACGTCACCGAGGTCCGCATCGACTCGACGTTGAACAACTTCACGATCACCACCGAGTCGATCGTGCAGCAGCGTGGTGTGGGACCTGGCGGTTCAGTGAAACTGCGGTTCGGGTCGTTCATCCGGTCTGGCGGGTCGTCCCTTCCGTCAAGCGGCGACATTCGGCTACCGGCGACGGTTCCGGCAGCGGCTCGCCACCCTGATCGTGACCAGCGATGCTCCGTCTACCTGCCGGGCGGACGGTCCGGTCAGGTGACCATTTTCTCGGCCGGTGCGGGGACGAAGGCCGGGCAGATCTGGCTCACCAGCCATCCGGGGCTTTCGGTAGGCGACACGATCCTCGGCACCAACGTGGGATGGGACATCCCGTAAGCGGCTCCCGGCTCGCTGGCTTCGGCAATCAACTACCAGAACGCGATGTGGGGAGTGGACTTGCGATACCTGTATGGCGGTGGAATCGCCGACTGGGCGCTACGAACCCTGACGGTGGCGGAGGTCCCGGATGTGGTGCAGGCAGTCGGCGGGGCGGTGATCACCTGCTGGGCGTCTGAGGCGGGATCGGACCCGTCCGATCAGTACACCGATCTGGTGACTCTGACAGGGGATCCGGTCGCGGAGCTGGCCACCTCGATGGGGGAGGACGGGCGGGCGCGGGGTGTGATCCCCCCGTTTCGGGGGCCGGATGGTGTACGGCTGATGTGGCTGTCGGCCGACGGTGGACCACGTCAGCTGGTGGAGGGCGTCGACGAATCTGCGGGTGACGGCACGTCAACGAGCAGTCTGAGTGTGACGGGCGACGCCGTCGTCGGCGGTGACATGCAGGTCGCCGGATCGCTGACGGTGTCGGGGCCAATCGACTTGGACGACAGCCGCTACACCCGGTTCTCCAGGACGGTGGTGGTGGCCCCGGCGGTGACTGGGCTGTGGCCTGTATGGCGCGCTGCGAGAACGTGCCGGGTGACAGGTGTGCATGCGATCCGGTCGGGTGGCACGGGGGCGACGGTCGCGGCGGTGGTGAACGGCACGCCGGTCCTCGGCGTGAACCTGTCGGTGCCGCTGGCGGACGTGTGGACGTCGGACGCCCCTGCGTCGCCGGTGGCAGTGGTGGAGGGGGACTCGGTGCAGGTGCAGGTGGTGTCCCTGGCCGGTACGCCGACCGTCGTGACGATCCAGCTCGATTTCGAGGTGGGCTGATGCCGCCAGTGATGGTCGCGTCAGATGATGCGCCGTTCGCGCCGGTTGAGCCGGCACGCGGGCTGACCGTGGACGAGGTGTCGATGCCCGGCCGGGTGCGGGTGACGGCCGACAACGGGCGTGCGGCGACGTTCACGCCGGGCGCGAAGACTGTGGCGGTGACCGGCCCGACGCGGACGTTCACCGAGGCGAAACGCGTCGGTCCTGGTACGGCGGACACGTTCGATCGGACCCGGACCTCCCGGTGGGGAATGTCTCCGTACTACGGGGCGTGGTCGACGCCGGTCGGCGGCAATGATGCCGACTACACGGTTAGCGGCGGCGCAGCCCGAGTGCTGGTCAACACGGCCAATGTGTCTCGCTACACCAGCTTGCGGGATCACGACGTGGTGGACTACGACGCCCGCATCTCGGTGGCCACCTCCACGATGCCAGCCGGTGCTGGTAACTCGTTCGCCTTGACCGGCAACTACACGGACACCAGCAACCACTACCGGTACCGGGTTACGTTCAATACCAACGGCACCGTGCAGCTTGCGATCGACCGGGTGGTGGCCGGCACCTCGACCGTGGTGGCCGCCAGCGTGCAGGTGGGCACCGGGTATGTGGCCGGGCAGGTGTGGTGGATTCGCGCGCAGAGCATCGGCGGGGAGGTGCGCTGCCGGGCGTGGGCGGACGGCAGCGCTGAGCCGGGCACGTGGCAGCGGACGTTCACGGACACGTCGCCGCTCGGTGCCGGCCGGATCGGCATCCGGGCTTTCACCAGCACTGGAGCTATCAACAATCCAGTTTTCATCGTCGGCGAACTGGAGATCACGTCCGGCCGGTGGGCGAACCCTCCGGTGGTCACCCACAACCAGTGGGTGCGGCTGCTCCCGGCTCCGTTCGCCACCTGGACGTTGGAGACCGAGCAGTGGCTACGGGGCGCGCTCACCGACACGACCCCGGACATGCTGGCGCGGGCGATGTCGTACGTGACTGGGCAGCCCTTCGTCTTCGATGCCCGCTTCGGCTCCGGGCGCAGGGTGCTGGGGCAGGCTGACTACGGGCCGACCCTGGACAGCGGCAGCCGTGAAGAGGGCTCCGACTGGAACGACTACATCCGCACCATGGGCCGGTATCCGCACCTCGCCGTGCCCACCGAGGACATCAACGAAATCCGCCAGCAGGACTGCCTGGACTGCTCGGGCTACCTGCGGATGGTGTTCGGCTACTGGGGTGGCATCCCGATGAGCCTGAACGACCCGGCCGACTTGAACGGCCTGAACCTGCCGCGCCGCAGCGTGCAGATCGGCCCCTCCGGTCCGGGGGTGCTCGTGGCTGCTGGCAGCACGGAGCCGCCGCCGCTGGACGACATCCAGGTCGGCGACGTCGTCGCTTTCAACGCTGACGCGGCCGACGATGTGGCTGGTGATGAGTCGGGGGACATCGAGCAGACCGACGACCACGTCGGCATCTACCTCGGCCAAGACAGCAGCAACAACTACTTGTTCCTGTCGAGCCGCAAGACCGTCAACGGGCCGACGTTCAGCGCCCTCGGTGGGAACTCGTTCCTCAACGGCACCGGCACGTGGGCTGTGAGCCTGCGCCACATCCGCCGCATCTGACGCGGCACTGATCTCGGGGAGTTTCTTGTGCCTCTATCGGTAGGCGGGTCGCTGGCCGCCCGCATCGAGTTCGACCGTGGCCTGTGGTCACCCGACGAGCCGATCACCTGGCGGGTGGTCGTGGACGGGGTGCCCCAGGCACGGCAGGTGACGGTGGTCGGGTCGGTGACCGTTGGCCCGGCAGTAGTACAGGTGGCCGGGGACACGACGGTCGCGGGGCGTCAGGTGGAGTACGGGCCGATGCTGCTGGACGGCTACGAGGTGACGCAGGACGCCACCGACCCGTCCCGGTACTCGGCTGCACCGGTGGGGGTGTGGTCGTGATCGAGGGTGTATGTCACGGCGGCCCGCTCGACGGGCAGACCGTGATCAGTCGGGGTGACGCGGGTCTGCTGGTGGCGGACAAGCCGTCGCTGCGGGCGTGGGTCTACGACTGGCGTGACGGCGGCTTCCACCTGCGGGACGGCGGGCGGGACCTGGACATGGGCCGCGCCGTCGAGGCGGCGATGGCGGAGGGCTGGGACGTCATGGCCCTGCCCGAGTCGGAGGAGGTGCACGGTGGCGGCGCGTAACCCCAACCCGACCAACATCAGCAACGCGCTGTGGGCGGTGTGGACTGGCTTCGGCGCGGCCGAACCGACGGCCCTGCTCGGGGGGATCCTGGCCAACAAGCCCGGCTATCACAACCGGCGCAACGCGGTGAAGACCACGGACTACTCGTCCGGCCGGGACGTGGTGGCGGACAAGCAGGGGTCGGGTGAGCTGTCGGCGGGTCTGGACCTGACCATGTCCACCGCCGCGATGATCAAGCACACGAGGCGGCTCGACGTGGCCGCTCGTGCCCGTGACTCGCGCCTGTACACCGCGCGCGGGCCAATCATCCGCGAGTTCATCGGAACGCTCGACGGACGGGTCGTGTACTGCTACGTCCTGACCGGCGGCAAGGCGCTCGGTGTCGGCGCGGATGCCGGCCCGGACCCGGGCCGTGACAAGTCGCACCTGTGGCATCTGCACATCAGCATCATCCGGGCGTTCGCGGCCGACGCCGCCGCCCTGGACGGGCTGCTGTCGGTGCTGCTGGGCGAGCCCCTGGCTGCCTACCAGAAGCGCACCCAGCCTGCGCCCACCCCTGCCCCGAAGCCGACCCCCGTGAAGGAGGACGACATGCCCACCGCAGCCGATGTAGCGAAGTACCTGATGGAGCAGTACCGGACCCCGGACGGGCGGACCCTCGCCGGGTCGCTGGACGCCCTGCTGCGCCCGAGAGGCGACAACGCGCTCGGCCGGCAGGTCACCCGGTCGGACTCCGTGCCAGCGGCTCGACCGCCTTGGCAGAACGGCGACTACGGCGACCCGGCCAAGCCCGACGAGGGCAACAAGGAATGGACCGTCGGCTACACGTTGCAAACGATCACCGAGCGGGGTCGAGCAAACGGAGTGCAGATCTCCGAGATCCTGGCGATGGTGGCGCAGATCGCTGGCCGTGACCCGGTCGACGAGCCGGCGATCATCAGTGGTGTGCTCTCCGGGCTGACGCCGGAGAAGATCGCGGCGGCCATCCCCACCGACATGGCCCGGCAGGTCGCCGACGAACTCGGACGCCGCTTCAACACCAGCCCATCGCAGACGCAGGGCTAACCACACCAACATTCAATGGGGGACGGCAGATGCTGATCCGCTGGGCCGCCACATTGGCCACCGAGGCGGCAGCCGACACACCCAACGTGCTCGGGGCGATCCTCCAATGGGGGGTGCCAGGTGTGGTGTTGTTGCTGATCCTCATGGGTTGGCTGGTCCCGAAGGGGGCATACGAGCAGATGCGAACCGACAGGGACACGTGGCGTCAGTCGTACGAGAAGGAGCGCGACGCCCACCAGGCCACCCGTGACGCGTTCATCGACGCATCGAGGTCGGCGAACGCGGCGGTGGAAACTGCCCGCACGGCTACGGGGCTGCTCGACAAGCTCGGGCACCCGACAGTGCCAGGGGGGCACGTGTCATGAGGTGGTGGCGGCGCATGCGGACGACTCTGTGGCCGTTCGGCTGGGGGCGCCAGCCATCACTTGATGCGCGTGAGGCGGTTGCCTCCGCTGACCGGTCGGCGTCCAGGGCTGAGCGGGACCGTGAGGCCGCTGCTAGGCGTCGGGCGGAGGCAGAGCGGCTGACCGAACAGATTCGGGCGCACAACACTGCCAACCGGTACGACGACTGGTTGAGGCGGGTAGTAGGGGGGCAGTGATGGTGGCGGGGGGCAATGTGCTCGGCTATCAGGTGGCGGTGCTGGTGCTGCTGATCATCGGGTTGGTGGCGGCGCTGGCGTTCTTGTCGCAGCATCGACCGAAGCAATGGCGGAGGCTGGCAGCATGGGACGCCTCCGGGTGGGTGCTGTTGGTGGCTCTGATTTTCGTGCGGCAGATCGGCTTGCTGGTCTCGCGGTGGCCTGGCCCCTCTTCGGTGGGTGTATGGGATGCCGTGTTCGGCCTGGGGCTGCTGGTGCTGATTGATGTGCTGCTGTTGGTGCGGCTGGCGTCGTATCGGTCGTTTGTGGAACAGGACCGGCGCAGCGCCAGCGGCTAGGTGGCTGGGTGGTCGGTGACACGCCACTGGCCGCGTTCTTGGCCTGCCTTGTAGATGCGGTCGAGCAGTGTGCGTGCTTCGGTTTCGGTGTCGAGGTGGGTGCTCATGCTGGGCGCGGTGGCCGGGTCGGCTACGTGGACGTCCCAGCCGGCACCGTCGGCGTGTTCCTCCAAGCGAACGTGCGCGATGGGCGCGAAGTCGTCGTCGGGGGCATACAGCCACCCGGATTCTCGAACCTGCGGCTGACCTGGCATGACGCCACGGTAGTGCAGGTTTCCTTGCATTTCCCCGGCCCGATTTCAAGTTTCGGGCCGTTTCCTTGGAAACCAAGATCACCCCTGGAGGGGTCATGGACTCTGTCATTCTTCCCGAGCTACCCACCTACCTGTTCGCCCCCACCCTGGCGGGCCTGCTGTCGCTGCTGCTGACGTTCGGCCTGCCGCTGCTGGCGGCCCTGTTCATACGGACGTCGTGGTCGGCGTTCCGCAAGGGCCTCGTGCTGCTGGCGGTGGCGGCGATCAAGACGTTCCTGGAGGCGTGGCTGATCGCGGTCGAGGCGTCGGTGGCGTTCAACTTCGTCGAGGTCGGCTACGCGGTGCTGGTGAACTTCGGCGTGGCCGTCGTCTTCTACGTCGGTCTGCTCCGGGACACCGGTGTGCAGCGGGCGGCGATCTCGGGGGGTGTGGTGAAGGACCGGGTGATCGACGGCGAGTACCGCGAGCGTCCGGCTTCCTGATTCCTCCCCGGAGGCGGGTGCCGTTTTCTGCCGCCACTCCCCAGGCGGACGGCACCCATGTGGGCGCCCCACCTCATCGGCCTTCGGGCTGGTGGGGTGGGGCGCTTCTTCTCGTGCTGGCCCGGCATCTACTGCTGACGTAGTGCGGCGACCGCCCAGTCGAGTTGGGGGCACCCGCTTGGGGTGCACTGCCGGCATGTGCCTGGCGCCCAGCCGGGACCCGACTCCGACGGGCGGTGCTGATTCACTGTCAGTTCGGCGGCGGTGTCCACGATCTCCGGGCTCACCGGCTGGTCCATGCGCGTCACCGCCCACCGTCCACGGCCGCCCGTAGCGCCACTTCGGACGCCAGGAACTCCAGACACCACGGGACCGCGCAGTCCGCCTCCGGCCACGCGCATGTCACGTCGTGGGCGTACACCCACATCCAGCCGGTGGTCAGCGACTCGTGGACTTTCACCACCCGAACGTGGTGAATCACGTCGCCGACCGAACCGGGTCGCAACTGCCACTTGCCCGGACGTAACTCGACGACCGTCCCGGCGGGCAACTCCACCGCAGTCACCGCGCACCCGTCACGCCAGCCGCATCAGCCAACGCCACCACGAGGGGATCGGGCTGCGTGGACCGGCGTAGCACGGTCTCCAGCATCTCGCGGGCTGCCGGCCGGACCCGAACCTCCGCCGGGGCAATTCGGTCCGCCTCCAGCAGCGCACGCCCGGCTGCCTTCAGGTCACCGGTATGCGCGTATCCCCGGGCTGCGTCAACGAGGTGATCTGCTCGGGTCCCGGGCGGCAATTGCTGATACCCGGGGTGGGCTCGTGCCTTCTCGTGCACGGCGACCGCTTGGCCGCTTTCGCCCAGCTCGACGGCTGTGGCGACCCGCACCCCATCTACTAGTGCCGGGCCGAAAACCGTCCAGTAGTCGTTGCGGCCTTCACCGACCCGGTCGGCAGCATCGGCGGCCTGCTCGGTCAGTTCGCTGACGGCCTGGTCGTCGCCGAGGGTGGCAGCGGCCATCGCGGCTTGGAGGAGGAGGCTGCCGTACACGGACAGGTGCTCTGGGTTGGCGTTCAGTGGGTCCGGCGGCGCCAACCTGTGGGCGACGGTGACGCACAGTTCGAAGCCCCGGCGCGGCTGGCCCATCTCGCGGACCACCCCGCCGAGCGGGACGGCTGCGCGTGCGGCGAGCAGCGGATCGTCGGTGGCGGCGCTGACCGCTATGGCCCGGTCGGCTGCCACCCACGCCAAGTGCGGTTCGCCCACCTTCCGCAGCAGTGCGGCGGTGATCTGGTATGCCTGGCTCATCAGCAGGGCGGACTCGCCGGCGTTGACCATGCACCGGTGCCGCTGCGTGTCTACGATCAGCCGTGGCAGGTCGGTTAGCAGCCGGTCGAGCTGCCCGTGTTGAAGGGCCAGCCAGGCGTGTGCGGTTGCCTTGCGGAGGTCGCCCGTTGTCGTTGGGCGGTGGGCGGTGGTGTCCACGTCGTCGTACCGGGTGAGAACGTCGCGGATCTGCTCCACCTCGGGCGGCGCTTCGGCGGTCGTCTGCGAAACGCCTTGGGCGGCGGTGACGAGCTGCCCGACGTCGATGCGGAGAGCGTCAGCGATGTCGGCCAGGACCGACCATTTGTCGAGCCGGCGTACCCCGCGTTCGACCTTGTCGACCCACGATTTCGACTTGCCGATGCGGTCGGCGAACAGTTGCTGCGACAGATTCCGTCGGGCACGCCAGTACGCGACCCGTCGCCCGATCGGCACCGAGTTGTGGTCAGGGCCGGTCACGTCGCTGCCAGACGGGTACAGCCTGGGTGGGGTCGTCGAGCGGAGTCCGTTCGGCTTCGGCCAGGTCGAGGATCCGCTGCTTCGCTGCCTCGTGTTCGGCGGCCTGGGCCTCGGCCCCGGTTGGCCGGTCGGGTTCCTTGCGGGTGCGTCTGATCATCGCTGTCCCCCTGCAACTCTGGTGGCCGGGGACGGCTACTCAGGCGCGTGCCCCGGAGGTTGGGGGCGACGGTGGCTGCACACATCGCTGGATTCGGATGGACCACCGCCGCCCGTGATCAGCACGTTACGGCTGGTCACGGGCGGCGATAGGGACGGTTTGTACCCGAGGGGGAGCTACCCGAGGTCGATCGCTAGCGCGAGTTCACGAGCGTCCTCGCCGACGGTGCCCCGCCGGTCGACCAACTCCATGATCGCCATCCGCGCGTGCGGGCGGTGCCGCACCGTGTCCAGGGACTCCCGCACCGCCCGGCCCAGCAGGTGCACCACGGCGACGTCCTCGCCGCGCAGAAGGTGTGCCCGCGCCGCGTCTACCAGGTGCGTCGCCCGGCGGGTGCGCGACGGCAGCGACGAGTAGTCGGTGTTCGTTGCCCGCCGGATCGCCTCACCGGGCCGGACAAGGTCAATTTCGACGGTCACCCCGTATGCGGCGACCACCGTCGGCCCGAACATCAGCCACGGATGGGCGTAGCCACTACCGAGGCGGGTCGCGGCGTCGTCGGCGGCGTCCCATGCCCGCCACGCCTTCCCGTCCCGGCCCCGCTTGCTGTGCGTCAACGCGATGCCGAGCTGAGCCTGCCCCCACCGCGCCAACTGCTCGCCGCCAGCCGACGGATCGAGCATCCCGGCGGCGTCGACCAGCACCTGCTCGGCGGCGTCCGTCCGGTTCGACGACCGGAAAACGTGGGCGTAGTACCAGGCGGCGGCGGACATCGCAGCCGGGTTGTCGGCGTCCTGCGCGGCGGCCATCGCTCGGTCAGCGGCCAGCCACACCAGTTCGGAGTACGGCTGGTTGGCGGCGAACAACTGGACGAGGTGGTACACCCGGGCCAGCTCGACGAGGGCGGCCCGCCGGTCGGTGCCGTCGAGGCGGCGGGCGGACGTCCGGGCGTCGTCGAGCAACTGCGGCAGGACGGCGGCAACCGCCCCGCGTTCGGTGCTGGACTGGTGCCATAACGTCCACGCCTGGTCGACGAGGCCACGCAGCACGACAGCAGGGACAGGATCACCGGCCGGGGCGGTGGTGCGCTGCATGGCGGCGGCCACCTGGTCGACGTCGGGATGCCCAGCGCGGGTCACCGAAGCGACGGGCAGCGGATGGGCGCCGGTCAGGTCGGCGAGGTCGGTGATGTCGAGGACTTCGGCGAGACGCAGCATCATCGGCAGACGGGGCGGCAGTAGCCGGCCCCCTTCGATGGCTTTGACCCATTCGGCGCTGCGGCCGACGAGTCCGCCGAGGACAGGGCGGGTGAGGCCGGTGCGTTCCCGGTGGGCGCGGAGACGTTGGCCGAAGGTGCTGCTGGCTGGTTCGGTCATGGTCGGCTCCCAGGTAGAGGTCTGGGGCGCCCGCCGGCCTCTACTCCGGCGGGCCGCCACTTCGACGGTACGCCGTATCAACGCGATGAGGGCCACCCTGGTGCGGGGTGGCCCTCATCGCGTCTGCGGTTAGGCAGTGGCGACAGCCCGTGTGGCCGCCGCTTGTTTGGTCACGAACTCGGTCATCTGGTCGCCGGTGTACATGCGCCCGCATTCGGCGCATTCGGCGTACTCGTCGCCTGCCGTCTGCTGGATCTGTGACACCTCGTTGCAGGTGGGGCAGGTGACGCCGATCCACCGTCGGGGTTGGGGTTCGGTGTCGCCGAGCTGGGCGCGGAGGATGCGGCGGAGGTCGTGGAGTTCGGCGGCGGTGTCGCCGATGCCGGGGTGGCGGGTGCATGCGTGGTCGGTGCGGTCGCCTGCGTAGCCGTCGGTGGCTCCGGCGCGCATCCATGCGACGAGTTCGTCCATGGTGGGGACGGGGAGGTGCTGGTCGGGCCAGAGGGTGTCCCGCCAGTCGCGGACGATCTCGTACAACCTGGTGGCGACGGACAGGTGGCCGATCTGGTCCCAGGGGTCGCGGCGGCCGGCGGCGGTGGGGTTGGGCACGCGGGCCGGTGAGGTGAGGTCCACCTGGTCGAGGTTCGCGGGGGTGGACCTGCCGGGTGTGCCGGAGACGTGTGGCTGGTTGGTTTTGCCGGGGATGGTTCCGGCACCGCCGATGGGGGCGAGGGGGTCCGCCCACCGGTGCTCCCCGGTGCGCTTGCCCTGCTGGTCGCGGCGTGCGTACCGGCGCTGGTCGACCTCAGCGGGGTCCGGGTTGACCAACCGGTCGTGGAGCAGCCACAGGTCGTAGACGAGCGTGTCGAAGCGCAGGCGGCATACTTCGCACACCTGGGGGCGGTCGGGACGCCGGGGGGCGAAGCCACGGCGGAAGGTGGGACAGCAGACGCAGGTGTTCGTGCTCAAGGGGTGGCCTCCCGTGGTGCGGCGGTACGCTGGTGGTGGCCTTTGCGGGGCTTGCGGTTGATGCGGTCACGGTGGCGGCCTGGTCCGGGGAGGAATCAGGCCGCTGTCTTCTACTCGGTCATGGACACAGCCAGTCCCACCCGTCGTAGAGGCCCTGCATGATGTCGTCGAACCTGTCACTCAACCAGTCAAAAATCCTCATGCTGGCCTCCATGTCTCCTGATAGCCGGGCAGGATCTGCGTGTTCACGACGACTCCATGATCCTTCGCGGGATGGAATCAGCGACTGCGGCGGCGTCGGCCGTCCAGCCGGTCTTGTGTTGGACCGGTGTTGCGACGTTTCCGCAGCCACAACGCCCGCTCCATCGGGTCGGCTGGGGGCTGCTCGCCGAGCATTGGCTCCAGATGCCGTGCCGCCTCCTGTATTGATAGCCAGACCGTCGCCACCTGGTCGGCAGCGTGTTGCACCGAGCTGCGGAGCGCCTGCCACATCGCGTCCATGGTCTCGTTGACTCGCTGCTGCATCTGCTCCAGGGCGATCGCCTGTGCTACCGACTGCTCGTAGGTGAGGAAGTGGGTTCCCTCCCGCAGGCCCGCGTGTCGAAGAATCTCCGCATCCCGATCGTTCACCATCACCACTTCGTCGTGCCACGTCCGCGTTGCGGAAGCGCCACGGGTGTCGGGTTCGAGGTGGCGACTGTTGCCGAGTTCCTGTTCGAGTCGCTGCCATGTGTCGTGGATGCGTGCGGTCTGCTCGACGCTGATGGTCCCGTCGGGTGTGCCCATGTCGGTGAGGTCGCAGCCGACGTAGCGGTGTCCGTCGTTGAGGCGGAGGTGCCAGACGGTGGGTTCGGATGCCCGGTGGTAGATGCTGGCGTTGTGGCGGCCTTCGCGGATGGCGACGGTTTCGGCGGCGTAGGGCGCCTCAACCGGGATCAGGTTGGTGTCGTCGGCTGCCGTCACAAGGTCGGGTCGCCAGCGCATCGGGGTGGCGTACCAGCCGGATTCGCTGGTGTCGGTGTCTCGGGAGATGTGGGTGGGTTCGCAGTCGGCCGAGCAGTAGACCGAGCCAGGACGCGGGTCAGCCCCGCATGGACAGAGGTTGTTCACGGCGGCGTTGATGCGGGACAGAATGTCGGTCATGCTGTCGTCTCACTTCGGCGGATCGGGTGTTCGGCGGCTGCGTCAATGGCCTCTTGCTGCCTACCTGCGGAGCATCGCTTACCGGTCACCGTCCCTCCCGGTAGTCAGGTGCGGTCAGTTCATCAATCTCGGTGCGCCACTGCGCCTCACCGCAGCGCAGGCAAGGCGGGATAAACCTGAGGGCCGCGCATTCGATGGCGCTGAACAGCAGTTGCGCCCCGCAGAACCCGCACCAGTGTGGGTGGATGCTGCGAGGGTCCGTGCAGCCATCGCCGGGTTGCCCGCTCATTGCGGCCCCCATTCAGTTCGGTAGCCGGGCTCGGCCGAGAACGCGGCGGCCAGCAGACGCACTGTTGGGCACGGATAGTCGTACCAGGTTGCGTCGTAGTAGGGCTCCTCCGCGCATACCGAGCAGACGGTTCGGGTTCCTGCGGTGTTTGGCGAGTGCTCGGCGAGGATGGCGCGCATGGCGGCGATTTCAGCGAGCCGGGCCTGACATGTCCGCTCGACTTCGGGCCATCCGTGCCAGCCTGGGATGTACCTCCCGAGCAGTTTCGGGTCTCGCAAGGTGAGCGAGGTCCGTTGGGCTTCCACGAGCAGTTCGCGGGTGCGGGTTTCGGCGGCGTCGATCTGCTGGCTGAGCCAGTAGGGGAGTTCGCCGGTCACGAGCGTTCACCGCCCATCGCCCCGATGACAGATGTCGGCTCCGGTACCTCTTCCGATTCGCGGATGGTGCCGCAGCCAATCCAGTCGTACTCCATGCCGTCCGGTGGCGGCCCGGGGCAAGCCTGCTGCCAGCCCTCCGGCCAGCAGTGCTCGCAGAAGGTGAATCCGCATACGAGACAGCGGGGACCGTTGTGGGTTCGTCCGTTTGCGTCACCCGAGTCCATGACGAAGTTGTCGGGTCGCCCGCTGGCGTCGGCCTGCCATCGGTGGGTCACGGCGAGGCTAGCCCTTACTTCTCGGCGCGGAGACGGGCCGCATGATCCTGGGCGGCTTTCAACACGCGATCCTTGTCCACCCCACGGAAGGCGGGGTAGCCGGGTCGCCACGACCAATCCTCGAAATCGGGGTGCCGCTCGAAATCCCAGCCGTCCCGCGTGTAGTGGTAGGGCTCGCCCGTGCGCGTGTTGATGTCAACGTGGTGCACGGCTACCCGCTTCGGAAGTTCTCCTGGGCTGAGAACGGGCAGCTCGGTGTAGTCGTCGCCGACACCGGCCTCTACCGCCGCTTTGGCGTCTTCTTCCCGGTCGTAGGCGATGAGTACCCGATATGACGAGTAGGCGCCATCGGTGACGATGTAGATGGTGCGCCGCCCGTCAGTCACTGCTGCCCCACATCTCCTGATAGCCGGGACGTGCGGCGTACGGCAGTGCCTCGACTCGCAGCAGTCCGTACGCCACCAGCGCGTCGCCCTTGTATGCCTCTGCCGCCCACGGGCCGTCGACCCTCGTTGGCGGGTTTTCGAGCATGCTCTCGATGAGGCGGAGCCGGCGCCGCTTGGCCTCCACCTCGCGTAGCGCGCGGTCCGGGTCGTTCAGCGCCATGTGTGCCCCGATGGCGTCCGGGTTGATGTAGCCCGGGTTCCGGAACGCCGGCATCCGTTCGCTGTAGTTGTACTGCTCGGTGTCGTAGAGGGTCATGCTGGCGATCGACCAGTGTTCGTCGTGGAGCGTCCACGCGCCTACGGTTTCGCCTCCGCTATAGCGCCAGCGTCCACCGTGGGCGGCGGCCTTCGCGATCCGCTCGTCTTCGTCGATCTGTTGGTGGAGCCATTTCACGCGGTCGGTCATTCGGCTCTCCTCCCGTTGCTCAGTGGCAATTCTGCCTGATCAGGATTCGTTTTCTCGTTGAGGTGTTCCCAGGTGTCGAACAGTGACAGCCCGTCCTGCGGTTCGCTGCGCGGCCGGGGGATGCGGGGCGGTGTGAGGCCGTGTTTCCGGGCGCACCCGGACCCCCAGCCCTCGGTCAGGTGACCGGTGGGGACGGGTTTGCCGCACAGGCAGAAGCGGCGTGGGGTCTCGGGTGCGCCCGGAAACAGCGGCAGGGTCATCGGGTCAGGCGGTCGGAAAGTCTCGGCGCTTGAGCTTCGCGTGCCTGCCGTCCGGGTGGTGCCACACGATGCCTTCCCACTCGGGGTGGGCGTGCAGCCAGTCGCGCAGGCTGTCGAAGTCGAGCTTGAGGTTCGCCAGTTCGTCGCTGTCGGCCTCAGCCCGGTAGCCGTGCCGCACCAGCAGGTGTTCCGACACGTTCTCCGGGTTGCCGTTGACGCGCGGCCCAACCAGTTCGTAGGTGGCGTCCACCTGCGGGATTCTGCCGATCGAGTGGTCCACGATATCGCGGGTGAGGGCGTCGGCGTGGAACTTGGCGAACGAGGACTGTTCGATCGGTTCCCAGCCGACGGTCTTCCCGGTGGCATCGTCGGTCATTACGGGGCGGTAGCCGTTGGGGGTCTTCTTGCCGGGCTTCACCTCGCGGCGAGCCCACCAGCGGATGCCGTCGAAGAGCACGCAGGTGCCGTCGTACTTGCGGGTTGGGGTGCCCTCGCCGTCGAGCACCCACCGGCAGTCGGGGTGCACTTCGGGGGTGACGTGCCGCAGGTCGTTCGGGTTGCGGCGGAAAAGGGTGGGGATCTTTCGCATGACCTTTCCTTTCGATTCGGGTGGCGATCAGTCGGCGGTTGCCGTGTCTGGCACTGGCTCGATCTCGTGCTCGGGCACACCGAGCATCGCGGCGATGCCTTCCCCGGCGGATTCGATGCCTCGTGCGAACGCCCTGTGCATCGCGGCGTGCCTGCTGTCGCGTTCGTTGCCGGTTCGACCGCGTTCCTGCGTCCGCTGGTAGGCCTTAGCGGCCTGGAATTCGTTGGCGCGGCGGCGGATCTGCCAGTGCAGGTGGGTGAGGGTTGCGGTCCAGGCGGCGTCGGCTGCCGCGTTGAAGGCCGCGCCGGTGCCGAGTCTTTCGTGGTCGGTGTAGGCGCGGGTGAGGGCTTCCCGGACAGCGTCAGGGGCGGCGGAACCGGCTGAGTTCCCCTGTGCCGGGTTGGGGGATGCAGGGATGCCCGGTGGGGCCGGTTCGGCGCTGTGCGAGCCGCACAGCGGGCCGGGCGGGGTGTCTCTTCTCGACGCCAGCCACCTGTTGTGGAGTTCGGTGATGTGCCGGGCGACCGCGCCGTCGCGCACCATGTCCGCGACCATCAGCCCACCGTCGGCCGGACCACGCCCGTCTGCGGTGATCGCGTCCCCACCGACCTCGTCGTTGCGGATCCACTCCCACGGCCGGTTCAGGACGACAGCCGTGTTGGGGGTGTCGGTCTGGTCGAGGCGGCAGCCGTCCCCGGCGAGGGGCAGGCAGATGGCGTGCATGCAACCTGCTGGTGAGGGTTGTTCCTCGGTGGTGAGGTCGTAGGTGCCGAGGTCGAGGGATTCGCGGGTCATCCCGGCGATCAGGTCGCGGCGTTGGGCGTGGTCCGGATCGGCCTGGTTGACGGCGGTGACCGTCGGGCAGGGCCAGGTGGCGTCGCAGCGGCACCACACGGTGCCCTCAGTCGCCGGGTCACCCGTCGGGTAGTGGATGGCCCGCAGCTCGGCGGTCAGGGTTTCGAGGCGGGAGTTAGGCACGTCAGGCTGCGGCTGGTCGGCGTCTACCGCGTTGAGGACGGCGGTGGTGATGTACTGCCGTTCGGTGAGAGACACGAACCGGCCGACCGTGCCGAGTGCCTTACTGAGGGCGTTGAACGCGACCGCGTAGCGGCGCTGCACGCCCGCGTACGGAGGGAGCCTGGGTGTCGCAGTCACGGCTTCACCTCGCCGCCCGTGTCGAACGTGACCACCGACCACTCCGGTGTCTCGTCGCACTCCACGGCGGTGACGATCGGGAAGCCGTGGTGCATGCCGATCAGCTCCAACTGCCCGACCAGCGTGGTGAGCACCGTGTACCGCGCCGAGGTCGCCCCGACGGCTGAGGCGGCGGCGAGGGCCATGTCGATGCGTCCGGCCTGGTATCCGGCGGTGAATGCGTCGTCGTCGTAGGGGCCACCGTTGGAGGTGCAGGCGACGAACGGGAACACGAGTTCCATGCCGTCGCGTTCGGGCTGGTCCATGGAGTCGGTCACGGAGTCTCCTTGATGGGTTGGTCGTGGCAGGCGCACAGGCAGGTGGTGCCGTCGTTGCGGCATCCGTCCTCGTGACTGGAATGGCGGGGCACGGCCAGTTCGTTGTCGTAGCCACGGCATTTGGCGGAGAGGCCGTGGAGGCGGGCTTCCTGTTCGGCTTGGGCGAGAATCCGCCGCCGGTGGTCTGCTCGCAGCCGTGCGCGGGTGCTCGCGGCGAGCGGATGGCCGGTCACGAGCCGTCCTCCACGAGCCGCCACGGGGTGGTGTGCTGGTGTCGGTGGACCAGTTCTGCGGTGCCGCGCCATCCGGGGTTCTCGGCGCGCTTGCGGGTGTGCCAGTCAACGCGGGCCTGCGCGCGTTCGCGGCTGACTGGCGGGTCGGATTCGTCCGCGAGTTGCCCGTCCTGGTAGAGGCGGACCCCCCACTGCTCCACCGTGTCGGTGCCAGCGGGCAGCAGGGCGGCGAGCTGGTCCCGTTCGGCTTTGACGGCGTCGAGGTGTGGAGTGCGCCGTCCCTGGGTGCGGATAGCGGGGGCGGCGGCGACCAGAATCTGGGCGACGTAGTTGTCGAGGAACGGGCTGGGTGTCGGGTCGGTCGTCTCCGTGTGTCGTATGGCATCCCAGCCGGCGTTGATGGCGGCCCGTGCCGCCGCCTCGCCGATCAGGTGGGCGAGCTGCTGGGCGGGGGTGAGCGTGTCGGTCATGGCGGGTGCCTCCTCAGGCGTTGATCAGGGGTTCGGATGAGGTCGGATGCAGTAGGGCGGCGAGACGCACCCGGGACGGCATCGTCACGGTCTGCGCCTCAGGGTTGACGTGGATGACGGGCAGCCCCCGCAGGTTGGCCTTGACGAGGGCGGAGTGGGTGCCGCCCCTGAGCTTCGACGGACGCCACACCGCCACCACCGCGCCCCCGGCGTCTTCGGTCGCGGCCAGCATCCCGTCGTTGCGCCGGTGCAGCAGCTTCACGGCCACCCGCTTCCGGACGCCCTCAGCCAGGCCGGCAAGCGTCCCGTACACCACCTCGGCGTCCGCCAGGGCCCGCAGCCGCTGCCACTCGGCCACCACCTGCGGGTTGTGCCGCCACGGGTCGGGCTGCTCCAGCATCGGAATGTGCGCCACGTAGGGCACCTCGGCGAGGTGCAGGGACTGCGCCCACCACATGTCGGCGCCCAACGCCATGCCGGTGATGCCGGCGGTTGTGCCGTGGTGGTCGCGGACCTTCGCGGCGATGCGGTCGAGTTCGGTACGCACCCAGTCGGCGTCGGGGATGTCCTTCGGGCGGTGGCCGGTGACCATCACCGTCGGCCACACCGGGGCGGTCACGACAGCGTCCCGTTGATCAGCGCGAACCGAGGGCGGGCAGCCGTACTCGACGTTCGCTGCACAGAAAACGAACTACCTGTGTCGCCCAAAACCACGCGCAACTTGGGACGCGCCGACCCCATCTGCTCCGGTGGGGCAGTCCACGACTCGTCCAGCTTGACCCACAGGGCTGGCCAGTCGATGTCGAGGAAGTGTCGAGCCAGCCGACCCCCTGCATTGGCGGGAGGTGGGGGAGCCTCGGTCGCAGCTACGACAGCAGCGTTGACCTTTCGCTCCTGCTGAAACCAGTCGTGGTGCTTTCGGCACGCTCCAACCAGCCGCTTCCGGCCCGTCTCAACGTCGGTCAAGTAACCCCACGTGTAGCTACCCTTCCCACACGATGCCCTGCGGACCATCGGCCCGGAGCATCGGGGACGCGCCCATGCAGGCAGTTGCTGATCAACCTTCGGGTCGTAGCGGCGAATGTCGTTCTTCAACACCTCAAACACTCGACGCCAGTCCGGCTCGGCAGATGGCGCTTCCACCATCTGGCCGTTGAAGGCCAAGCCACGGTCCATGTTGAGCGGGAACAGGTCTCGGGCGATGTCTGGTAGCTGCCAGGTGGAGGTGCCGTCGTTTACGGCGGGCTTGGGCAGGTGTAGGTGGATTGCGCGGGCCAGCCACATGCCGACCAGCAGAAGATCCCCGGTTACCTCAGGATCCGCTACCAATGCTTCGACGCATCGGTGGTGGGCGCGCAGAGCGGGGTAGCTCATCTCGGTCACGACGGCACTTCCCCGGCGTGCAGGTCCAGGGCGCGCTGAGCTGCCTCACCCCGGCGGGCCGCGTACTCCAGCTCGGCGCGCACCTCGGCCAGCAGATCCGTGTAGTCGGCGTACTCGTCGCCCACCGGCACCTTCAACGTGCTGTCCCGCTGGTCACGGCCGGGCCAGGCGAGGCGCACGTACTGGCCTGAGCGTTGGCCGACCACCGTGAACCCGGCGGAGCAGAGAGCAGACACCATGCGGGTGCCGTCATTCTCCACCGCGCTCACGCCGCGTTCCGCCTGCACGACGGGCCCGTCCGCATACCATTCGAGACGCCGCACCACGGGATCGACACACGTCGCGCGGTGGTGGTAGACCTTGCCATCGACCTGCGGGCAACTACACGGGGCCGGCGTTGTATCCGGCTTACACGAGCGGACTGAGTCCGGGGTGTGCTCGTTCACGCTTCCACCTCCGGCTTCTGCTCGGTGGGCTTGTCGAACTTGCACACGGTTACGGTCGGGGCACCCCGCCAGTAGGTGTGGGACGCCGGGCACAACTGGCAGGCCAGGATGTGACCGGCAACCCCCGGCCTGGTCGGGAACGCGCACGTGACCGCCTGGTTCTCGGTGACTTGCCCGCTCATGCGGCAACCTCCATGCGCTCATCGTGCTTCGATGTCTCGGCTGGCGGCGGGCAGTCGGCCGGGGCGTGCCCGCACGCACCGGGCAGCAGGTGAGTCACCTCGTCGCGGGACGCCGTCACCCGGCCGTCCGGGCGGAAGACGACCTGGAAGCCGTGGCGGGTCAGGAACTCGGCGGACAGCCACACGCCGCAACCGGTCACGCCGACCGCCTCGGGGCGGGCAGGGCGCGAAGCTCACCACGACCGCCCAACGCAGGGGTGTCAGCCGGGCCGATCCGCTGCCACGTCCAGTCCCACGCCGCACCCCACGACGTGAACCATCGGCGGCCACACCGGGCGTGGTGGTAGAACGCCATCAACGTGTCCCCCTGCGTCACCGTGGCGTGCGGAACCACCGTGCCCGTGAAACCGGAACGCAGGCACACCTCGCATCCGTCGGCGAACGGAGGCCACTTGTCCCTGTGCTCACCAGAAATCTCGAAGGAAACAGTCATGTTGGTTCGCCTCCTCAGACGACGGCCATGTCAACGAAGCGGGAAAGGTGCAGCTGGGCGGCCATCGTGATGACCTTGGTTTCGCTGTTACGGCTCTTGGCGACCACGAAGTCCACCTCGCCGCGACGGGGCGAGTCCTTGTCGTAGTAGTCGGGCCGGTTCAGCAGGATCACCACGTTGGAGTCCTGCTCGATCGACGACGCACCCTTCAAGTCGGTCAGCTCAGGGGTCTTGTCGGCGCGCATGCTCGGGTTCCGGTTCAGCTGCGCGGCGGCCACCACCGGCACGTCCAACTCCATGGACAGCCGCTTCAAGTCGGGGCTGACGTTCTCCATGATCGCCGTCCGCTCGACGATCCGGTCGTTGGACGGCGACACCAAGTGCATGTGGTCGACCATCACGACGTCGAGTCCGGGGCCGCGCTGCTGCTGCCGGCAGTGGTAGGCGATGTCTTTCACCCGCATCGGCGCCTTGTCCATCAGGAACAGGGGGGCGTTGGCCATCGGGCCGATGGTGGACATGACGCGACTCCAGTCGCGGTCTTCGAGTTTCCCGTCGCGGATGAGGTGGTGCGGAACCTTCGACTCGGCGGACAGGATCCGGTCGAAGATTTCCTCCTTGGACATCTCGAAGGAGAAGAACGCCACGTTGAGGCGCTGCCTGATGGCAATGTGCCGAGCGATGTCGACGAGTGCAATCGACTTGCCCATGCCGGTCGCCCCACCGATGGTGATCAGCTGCTTGCGGCGCAGCCCGCCGATGAGTTCGTCGAGGTCGGTGAAACCGGTGGGGATACCTGGCGGCCGGTTGGCGCGCTGTTCGATGTCGTCGAGGCCGGGGTTGATGAGTGACCCGAGGTCGGTCATCTCCAGGACGCGCCGCCGGGGTTGCGCCTTCTCGATGAGGGACTGGGCGAGCACGGCGAGATCTTCAACCTCGCGGCTGGGGGAGGTTGCCGCCTGCACCAGCTTGATGCCGGTCTCCTCGAATGTGCGGCGTTCCGCACAGTCCGTGATCCGACGTGCGTACCAGCTGAGCTGGGGGGCGAGCGGGGCATTGGACACGCATTCGCTGAGGTAGGGGCCGCCGCCGAGTCGCTGGAGGTCGCCCCGGTCGGCGAGGATTCCGGCGATCGCGATCGGTTCGGTGGGGTGCCCGTCGGCGGCGGCCTGCATGATCGTGCGGAAGATCTCGGCGTTCTTCGGGCTGTAGAAGTCCTCGCCGCCGAGAAGATCCGCCACCTTCTCGGGGGCTTTCGGGTCGGACAGCATGATTCCGAGGACGGCCTGTTCGGCACCCAGGTCGTAGGAGGGTGCCCGGTCTCCGCGCTGCTGCGCGGTGTTGATGTCGGTGGTCACTGGGCGTCCTTCCGGTATGACGCGGCGGAGATGAGGCCGACGCCGGTTTTCGCTGCGGTGGCGGCGAGGGTTTCCAGCTGTTGCTGGCTGGCTCCTTCGGCGTGGAATGCCGCCGCCTGCTGGGTGATGGTGATCAGGTCGAAGGTGCTGAGGTGCCCGTTGTGGTGGCGTCGGTAGGCGTCGAGGGCTGCGGACACGGCTGCCGGGGTGGTGGTCGCTTCGGGTTCGGCGGGGACGCCGGCCCGGCATTGGGGGCAGAGCATGGTGCCGTGGGTGGGGTGGAGTTCGAGGCCGGCGAGGGTGCCGTGTTCGCACGCTGGTGTGGTGCGTTCGAGGTGGCGGATCTGGTCGTCGACCTTTTTGGCGCGTTCTTTGCGCATCTGGTCGTACAGGTTGGTGAAGCCGGTGTTGGCGGCGACGCCGCGCAGGTAGCCGATGTTCTTGCCGGGCCACACTTTGCGGGCCAGCTTGTCGATGGCTTTGGCGTCTGCGTGGGTGGCGTCGAGGTAGTCGTTCTCGCGCAGCCAGGTGAGGATCACCTGTTCCCGGTCGGTGATCTTGACGTTGGTGGTGGCGAACAGTCCGCCTTGATGCCCAACGTGAGGGGTGTTGGAGGGGATGAGTTTCTTCCCCGGCTCTTGCCCGTTGTTCAACCAGCCGGGGGCGACGATGGTGCCGCGCTGCGCCGGGATGGCGGGGGTTGAGGGTTGAGGGTTGTGGGTTGAGGTACGTACTACTTCTACTTCAGTAACCACAACCCTGTCAGAAGTGCCTTCTTCCGGCATGGGCCTTGCCGGATTCCGGTATGGCCTATCCACCTGCGGAAACAGGTTTTCCACAACTTTGTCCACAGGGGTGCTGTCGGGCTGGTTCGGGACGCTCGGGAAGGCAGTCTCCACTCTGGCAGCCACCCCGAGGAACGCCTCGTCGGGAAGCTCCACCGGATCCTCCCGAGTCCAATCGGCAGGCAGGCCCAACCGCACGAACTCGACCGCCAACACCTGACGCAGCGTCCGAGACTCGATCTCCCCGGCCGCCGCCTCGATCACCATCCGGCGCTTCTTGTTGTTGTAGCCGTTGTCGTGCCGCACGAACGAGCGGACCAGTAACTCCTCATGCTCGGCATCCATGGCCACGAACCGGTCGGCGGCGAGCTGCCGCAGCCCGGCCCGGATCGACTCGGGCGTGCTGTCCTTCGCCATGCCCGCCCACCGGCCGATCGTGATGGGCAGCACGCCGGCGGCGGTGATGTTCTTCTGCGTGGCCAGCAGCAGGTAGAGGCGCTGGCTGCGTTCGTCGAGGGCCCGCCATTCGGGGTCGCCCCAGATGGCGGTGACGATGTTGGCGTAGTTGCGGGACATCAGGCGGGTTGCTCCAGTTCACGCCGGGTGCTGGTAGGGGTGTTGGGTGCCGGGGCGTCGGACGGGACCGCCCCGGCACCAGATGTCGTCATCGTCCGGGCGTATCCACACCGTCGCGGGCGGACGTGAGCGCCAGATCCATCAGCCGGTGCTGCTCGACGGCGTCGTAGAGGTCGGCGGTGGCGCGGATCGTCGCCTCGTGGTTGCTCTCCTCGTGCGCCTCGGCCCACGTGTGCGCGGCCCCGACGACGGGCTTCTGCGCGAACACCTGCTCGCGGAGCTGCTGGTTCTCGGCCCGTAGCTGGCGGATCTCGGCGGCCATCTTCGGCACGTCGGTCCGGGCGTGGGCGATGAACTCGGCGTCGGCCTCGCGCCCGATGTCGGTTCGCAGCCCCTCGGGCAGTTCGCGGGCGGGCCGCTCGTCCTGGTTGATGTCGCCGGGCTGGCCGACGGCGATGACGTAGCCGACTCCCCGGTTCCATGCCCACCACGGCCCGTCAGTGGCAGCGTTGGCGCGGGCCTCTGCGGCGTCTAGGTCCAGCACGTCGGGGCTGGCGGTGGGCTTGGGCGGCTCAGGGATCAGCTCGTCCTCGCTGATCACCTCGACGTGGGTGAGGTTGATGCACCCGGAGACGCCGTGGAGCCAGACGACGGCGGTGTGGCCGCTCAACACCTGGGCGGGGGTGCGGGTACGGCCGGTCCTTCCCGCCCCCTCCCGGACGCCCGTCCAGTAGCGGACGGGGGTCTCGACGGGGTGAATGGAGTTGAAAGCGTTGGCGGTGGCCTGAGGGTCGGAATCAATGGTCATGAGGCGCCTCCCTCTGATTGGGGCTGGCTGAAAGTGGGTGGGCGAACACGGAGGCTCCGCCCGACTCGGGTACAGTATGGCACATGCATGTTCCAACACAAGGATCGCGATCGGAGGTTGCCATGAAGGTGAGAGGTGAGGATCGCGACACGCTCATCTGCGACACTTGGACCGTGGACGACCCCGTACTGCGAGCCCGCGCAGCCCTGGACCGGGCGGAGGCGACCTTCAAGCGGCGGCGTGACGAGCTGGCGACCGAGGTCGCCGAAGCGGTCCGACGTGGCGAGAAGCTGTCCCACGTCGGCGCGAAGGCCAGGTACACGCCGGAGCACGTACGCCGGATCGCCCGAGCCCATGGCATTGAGGACTCGACGGGGCGGGAGCCGCCGCCGCCTCGCCGTTCCCGCGCCACGTCTGAGGACTAGGCCACCTGCTCGATCGAGCCCGGCGCCTCCGCAGCGTCGGGCTTTCGTGCTGCCCATCAACGGGCACCCCCACGCCGTTTCGCCACCGTCCGGGTATGCCAGTGACCGGCGCACGGGTACGGCTCCATCAGGTCGAACTGGTGACGGCAGTTGCCGACCTTCCCTGCGGCCAGGGCGGCGTCGATGCGGTCCCGGTAGCGGAGCTTGCAAGGTGTCGCCCCGGTAGGCGATCTCGTCCACGCCTTGCGCCGCCCACCGTGTTCGGACGCGTTCGCGTGCGCTGAGGGGGAGTTGGTGGAGGGACATGATGTGGAGGGGGACGGCGGCTTCGAGGGCGGTGGCGAGTAGCGGGTTGGTGTTGAGGGGGCTGACGCTCATTCGGCGATCTCCGTCTATGGGTGGGGTGGAATGGGGTGGGGCGCGGCCTGCCGTGACAGCAGAACCGCGCCCCGTCTCAGCAGGTCAGGCAGGGTGGATCAAAACGGGGGATCCTCGGCGAAGTTGCCGCCACCGGTGCGGGCCGGCGAGGGACTGCCGGTCGACCACGGGTCATCACCCGACGCTCCACCGGACCCCTGACCGCTGCCGCCGCCGGACCGCTGCATCTTGGACACCTTCGCGGTGGCGAACTTGAGGGACGGCCCGATGCCGTCGATCATCAGCTTCGTCGCGGACCGCTTCTCACCCTCGCGGGTCTCGTACCGCTCGGTCTTGAGCCGGCCGTAGACGACGACCTCCATGCCCCGAGTCAGGGACTCGGCGACGTGCTCGGCTTCCTGCTTGAAGACGGTGCCGTCCACGAACAGGGTGTCCGAGTCTTCCCACTGACCCGTTTCCTGGTTCTTACGGCGGCTGTTGAAGGCGAGACGTACCCGGCACACGGCAACCCCGGACGGGGCGAAGCGCAGCTCCGGGTCGTCGAGGAGTCGTGCGGTTCCGAAGATCGGGGGAAGGCTCATGCTGCGTTCCTTTCGTTCGTGGCTGTGCAGCGGTTGGCGGCTGCTTGGATGCGTTCTGCTTTGGCTCGGCTGATGCCGAACTGGCTGGCGAACCGCTTCGGTCCTGCCGGAAGACCTGCACGCTGCCGCCGCCACGCCTGCCACACCTCGACCTGCTCCCGTTCGCTGAGCTGCCCGAGTGGGCGGCGCCGGTTGAGGGCGCGGTCGACGGCTGCGAAGTCGACTACCTGGGCGGGTGCGACGGTGAGGATTCGCGCGACGGTAGTGGGGTAGGCGCGGGTTTGGGTGCCAGCGGCGATGCCTGTGACTGCGTCTCGGCGGACTTCGGCGGCGTAGGCGATGTGCCGGTAGCTCATGCCGTACCGGTCGTGGAGGACGGTGATGTGGTGGCGTGCTGGGGTTGTGTCGGCGTAGCCGGGGTTGAGCTGCCCGTAGGCGATCTGCCGATAGCGGGTGCTGCGGCGGGTGCGGGATCGCTCCCGGCACGGTTCGCAGCCGGCGACGTAGGTGCGGTGGTTGTCGCAGGTGCCGCGAAGAGTTGTGGTGTGCATCAGCGGGACACCCGGATCGGCATGATCAGGTACCGGTAGCTGCTGGTCGGCTCGCCGTCTTCCCCAGCAGGGCTGATCACAGCCGGCTTGAACGCATCCACGAACTCGATGCGGGCGTCGGCGCTGGCGAGGTGGGCGAGGCCGTCCAGCAGGTAGGCCGGGTTGTAGGCGACCGTCAACGCCTCACCGCCGCTGTACGACCCGATGGGCAGTGACTCGGAGGCGCGGGCTTCTTCGGCGCCGCCGGCCTCGACGGTGAGGACGCTCTCGCCGGGGGTAAACGTGAGTAGGACGGGGGTGGTGCGTTCGGCGACCAGGGCGACCCGCTTCACCACCTCCATGAGGGGCGCGACGGGCAGCACCGCGTGTGCGGTCACCTTGTCGGCGTCGGGGAACAGGGATCGGACGGGCGGGTAGTTGGCGCCGTCGAGCAGCCGGGTGGTCATGCGCCTGCCGCCAGCCTCGAAGCCAACCATGCCTTCACCGGCGGTCTCACCGCCGATGGCGATGGTGATCGGGTCGACCCCGACGGCGAGGGTCTTCGCCACCTCCGTCAGCGTCTTGGCGGGGATGAGGATCTGGCCGGTGTGGTCAGCAGCGGCTGGCTGCCAGGTGAGTTCGCGGACGGCGAGCCGGTACCGGTCGGTGGCCAGCAGCGCCATGGAGCTGCCCGAGAGTTCGAGCCGGACGCCGGTCATCATGGGCAGGGTGTCGTCGCGGCCCGCAGCGACGGCGGTCTGGGTGACGGCGGCGGCGAACGTAGCGGTGTCAACAGTGCCGACCGCCGTGGGCATGACTGGCAGGCTGGGGTAGTCCTCCACCGGCATCGTGGGGAGGGTGAAGCGGGCGGAACCGCACACCAACTCCAGGTGTGTGCCGGCCGTGGTCAGGTCGACCGGCTTGTTCGGCAGGGACTTGGTGATCTCCGCAAGGAGTCGACCGGACACCAGCACAGTGCCCGGGTCGCCGCCGACAGCGGACAGGTCGGCCTGCGTGGACACCTCGTAGTCGAAACCCTCAGCCGTCAGGCTGGTGCCGTCGGCGGTGAGCTTCACACCGGCGAGTACCGGCACCGATGGGCGTTGGGGGATGCTGCGGGCGACCCAGCCGGCGATGTCGGCGAGGTCGTTCTTCTCGACGCGAACCTTCATGCGGTGACCTCCCGGTCGGTGTGGTTGGTGGGCCAGGTGCGCCAGCCGATGTGGCTGCGCGAGGCGGTCGGACCGCGCTGGCCTTGGTAGTGGGAGCCGACGCCGCTGCTGCCGTACGGCCAGCGGGCGGGTCCGGTGAGCTGGAACAGGCAGAGTTGCCCGATGCGCATGCCCGCGTGCAGCAGGATCGGCCGGGGGGCGTGATTCACCAGCTCTAGGGTGATGTGCCCAGAGAAGCCGGGGTCGATGAAGCCGGCGGTGATGTGCGTCGCCAGCCCGAGGCGGCCGAGGCTGCTCTTGCCCTCTACCCGCCCGGCGAGGGTGGCGTCGAGGGTGACGCGCTCCACCGTCGATGCGAGGACCATCCGTCCGGGCATGAGGGCGTAGGCACCCCCGTCCAGGATCTCAACGGGTTCCATCCGCTGCTCGACCGCCGGGTCAATGAACCCGCCCTGGTCGGGCCACACGAGCAGGTGCTGGTCGAGGCGCACGTCGATGGACGACGGCTGGAGCAGGGCGGGCTCGTTCGGTTCGATGATGATCCTGCGGGAGCCGATGGCGCGGGCAATGTCGGTGTCGCAGAGCAGCATCACGAAACCTCCGCGTGGGGACTGCTAGCGACCTCGGTCCCGTCGGGCAGGGTGGAGAGGGCGAAGTCGTCGAAGACGTTCGGGGCGACCCGCTGCAACTGCCGCAGGCACTCCACAGCCAGCTCACGGATCTCCACGTCGGCGTGCTCGGTGGCCCGCATCGCGATGAAGTGCCGCCAGGCCCGGTAGTTGCCGGTGACCACGATCCGGGT